>CAYSOK010000019.1:0-15234 GCA_964432645.1 uncultured Bacteroidaceae bacterium
GATGATTCTTAGCCTCGTCACTGTCATGACAGTGCTTGGCACCAGTGTAAGCTAACGGACAGAAGAACACCACCTATCGCATGGGTAACTAGAAATAATTGCCCAAGAGCATAAGATTTTATTTTCATCAAAATCCATAGCAAAAAGTGTAAATGAGTAGGAGATTGTGAATCGTGGAGGATTCGCAATCTCCTTTTTATGTTGCACAACATATATATAATACCTTCTCCAAAGCAATGTGTTAAATTGGATGGTATTTTTATAATTTCTAGTAGTTTTATTTGTTTTATTAGAGATATATGTATACATTTGAATCGCTAAAACGAAATAAGTATACTAAATATAAATAATTTTTAAAGAGAAGAACAATGAAGAACTTATTGAATTTCTTATCTATTGGGATTTTTATCATCTCATTTTTCTCCGCTTGTACAGAGGGGCAAAACCTTCTCGTAGAAAAAACGAGCAGCGGTGAACAGGGTTTACTACTTTCAGAGGAAGAAATAACAAGTATTTCTTACGATGATACCTCTGAAATTCCACAAGAAGAGGCAATTAATCTAGCTACAAATTTTATTGAATTAGGCTCAGATACGAGAGCATCCTCTGAATTGCATATTACTGTCAAGAACAAAGAATACCTCACGGAAAAAGACGGCAACGATATCGCTACTAGATCCGTTAATCTACCCACAGATTCGATACCTATTTATGAGTTTCTAATAAGTAGTAACGATAATAATTATTATGCGCTCGTTTCGGCTGACAGACGTTCACCGGGAGTTTTGGCTATTTTTGATAGATTTCCTACAGACAATGATACTAAGATTGCGGATGTTTTGAATCACCCTAACATGAAGGCTGCTGTAACTTTATCTAAGATGCAAATAATCAAAGATGTTGAGACTATTAAACAAATTCGTGAGAATTTTAGAGAATCAACAATTGAAAAAATCTGCCACGAACTGAATCTATCAAAAGACGAATATTCTTTCGACAAAGTTAAAAAGATTTTGAACTTAAACGATAATATCACTACGCGAAATTCTGAAGGAATAGAAATGCCACAAGAACAAATTGTCTTAAAAAAAGGACCTATGGCAAAGATTTTATGGGAACAATACACACCCTATAACGGAGCTTGTCCGGAAGGTACAATTCTAATTAATCTAGGCGATTTTTCTTTTCTTCAAGAAGGACACGTCCCCGCAGGATGTGTTACAATTGCATGTATGAATATAGAGGCATGCCTTGAAAGAACACCGATTGGTGACATTCCTATGGATTGGTCATATTATAAAACTGAACAAACATTATTTGAAGCAATAGAGGGTCAATCAGGAGGAACTCCTACCATTTTATTAGAAAGAGCTCAAAATGCCATTCGATATATATATAATGAATTGGCATCAACACCAGTGTACAAATATTATAACGGGACAGCATACGTAGGAGCAACCGAATCTTATATAGGTCAGTACTATATTAAAGAAAACTTTAATTATAAAAATGACCAGAAATTTGATCCTGATACAGTACTATCTTCTTTAAACGAATATAAGCCAGTATATCTTGAGGGCAGAATTTATGGAACAGCGACAGATGACCCTACACAATATGTTACAGAAGGTCACGCTTTTGTTATAGACGGCTATATTATATGCCAGAAGGCCTCTACGACATCTCAGTCCCAACCAGAGACAAGAGCCAACATCGTCAAATATTATGATATGTATTGGCATCTTAGTTTAGGTTGGGGAGAAACTGCTGGTTACTTTAAATTAGATAGTGATGCCACATGCACTCCTGAATTTTATGACAAATATGGGCGATATAATTTAATAAAGTTAGAAGACATGCATATTATCAGTCATATATCTCAGAAATGAGATATATGACTAATACAATAATTCTTTTAGCAATGAGAGCATTTCTGTTTTTATCCGTACTCGCAGTACTGATCAGTTGTTGTAAAGACAATGATTTTGTGGAAATAGAGAAAAATGGAACAATCGAATTAGAACTTGACAATCAAGATTTAATCCGAGTATGGTGTAGAAGTGTGTGCTCGTTCAACGCTGTTCATGCCGGTTCCTATTCTGTAGAATCCCAAGACACGTCCATTGTTAAGGTCAGCGTACAGGGAAACCGTTTTACAGTAAGAAGTTTCAATATCGGTAGTACGAATATTATTATACGCAATAATCTCGGTGCAAAGAAAGAATTAACGTGCAAATCATGTGGGTTCACTAAATATTGGAAGGAAGAAACAAATAAAGTTTTTGCAGAATTCTTCCCAAACACCCTAATGGTTGTGGCAAAAGACACCAGTGTGGCAGAATTAATAAAGAAGGAGTTAAATCCTACGTATTTAAACAGAGGTATTCAATATGAGTTTGTCGGTGAATCCACTATGCATGTGACGTCACCATGGGGATTCCTAGACGGGAAATATAGTTTTGATGTGGCTCACCAAATTTTGACATTGAACTATGGCAACATAAGCGAAACGTATTTCTGTGACATACAGCCTCCATACCCGATTGGTGCGTTTGTAATAGCCCTAAAACAAGATTTGACGGAAAAATATGCGAACGAATATCCTCAAGCCGGTGTGTCTGATGTATACATCATCAGACACATAATATCATTAAGTGAACATTGGTTGATTTATAATAATCTATAAAAACATTGCTATGAAAAGATTTCTACAAATCGTACTTGCTTTCGTTTTAATTGCATGTAACCAAAACGATATAACTGATACGAACAATGACAACCCTTCGAACAAAACACATTTGACTAAATCAGAATACTTAAGCATAATTCGTGACGGTTCAGATGAATTAAGCGAAGTTGAAATAGAAACTCTTGTTTCCAACTTCCTCGATGGAATTTCTACATTCGAAAAAACAAGAACAGATACAATAGGGTATACCTTGAGTATTAAATCAAAATCATTCTATACCCCCAAAGATTTGTCTGCAACTAAATCATCTGATGTAGTTGCGTTACCAATATACGAGCTAGACTTACATTCAGAAAAAGGGGATGGTATTATTTTCTTTTCCGCAGATGAACGCAATCCAGAAATTATAGCACTGATTCCTAAAGTTGCAACAGATGACAATGTTTCTATCCAATCCGGGGCGGCATTCTTGATAGAATGGGCGAAAAAAAGTTCTTATGAAAGACTTTTGGAAGCTGAAATAAATAGAAAGACACTCTATGAAAGAACGAAAAAAAGAATATGCAAAGAATTATGCATCAACGAAGCTGACTTTGACATAGATAAGATTAACGATAAGATTATTGTGGAGCAGAACGCTACAAGATCTAGCCCGATAGATTTACCAACGACCCAGATTGTATTAATGTGTGAACCTATCGTTAAAACAGAATGGTCACAAAACGCTCCCTACAATTTATCATTACCTGTTCCTAATCCTCCTAGTACACAAGCTCATGTTTACACAGGTTGCGCAGTAACTGCTGCTTGTCAAATGATGACAGCCATAAAGCCTAATTTGACCTTAGATAGCATCACTATTGATTGGAACTATTTGACAGAAACTCCAAGCATATCGTCTAGTGCGCCAAAAGATAAATTAGAAATGCTATGTAAGTTGCACTCCTGGGTTTATGAACAGTTAGATGCTCAACCTCAATATAATAGTAGTGGATATCACACATCAACGGGGGTAACGGCTAATAGTCAAGTTTGGTTTTATGATAATTATTTTAATCACAGCGAAAGCTATAGCGAGTATAATCCTGATGCACTTTTACGCTCCTTTAATTCCGGATATCCATCTCTTATTAGAGGGCAAGGACATGCTTGGATTCTTGATGGATACATTATTTGCCAAAAAGATACGGAAACAACAACATCAACTATGGATATAGGTACAAGAGCATTAATTGTCAAATATTACGACATGTATTGGCATGCTAACTTAGGATGGGGCGGAATAGACAACGGTTACTATAAATTAAAATCAGACACGCACGTCGATTTTGAGGCTGGTGGTTATACGTTCACGACCGACGAATTATACGTATATCCAGGATTATACAAGAAAACGACAAATTATGTATTTTAAAATCGTTTTCATGAAGTAAACGACCACTAAAGTATTCAAGTTTCGGATTTGTGTACATACACAAGTCCGAAACTTGAGTAAGAATGCTTTTCGCAGGTAATCATCAATCATCACCGAATGAATACAGCATTACATCCGTCTCTCAGAGGACTGAATAACCATACCAACGTTTTGCAAACAATGACTCCACATATTTACATCGTTCCACGAAACGTCCCTACACTGTGGATGGTACTGCACAAACACGTGACTTGAGCAATCCTATCCGCTTTTTTGAAACATAACTACTCAAACGATTCAAAATTGGAAGTTCTTGTATCAAAAACGAAAGCCATACAACCGGAAATCCACTACCTTTGCCAGCAAAAAAAAACGGAAATATGAAAAATACAACGCAAAACGATGAGTTCCGTAAACTCACCTGGCTACAACGCATAGGCTTCGGCACCGGAGACCTGGCACAAAACCTTATCTACCAAACCATCAGCATGTATCTGCTCCTCTTCTATACCAACGTCTACGGACTAGAACCGGAAGTCGCAGCCGTCATGTTCCTGGTGGTACGTATCATCGATGTCCTCTGGGATCCCATCGTGGGAGCATACGTAGACAAACATAACCCCTTTCTCGGGAAATACCGCTCCTATCTGATACTCGGAGGCATCCCCCTCACCATCTTTGCCGTACTCTGCTTCTACGACGGATACTCCGGTTCACTCCTCTACGCTTACGCCTCCTACGTGGGACTCTCCATGTGCTACACACTCGTCAACGTACCCTATGGAGCACTCAACGCATCTCTCACCCGAGACACCGACGAAATAACCACCCTCACCTCCGTACGCATGTTCCTCGCCAATGTGGGAGGACTCATCGTCTCCGTAGGTATACCACTACTCGTGGAATACTTCTCCATAGACAACTCCATGAATTCCAAAACCTCAGGCAGCGCATGGTTCGCCACCATGACCATCTATGCCTTCGCCGGAATCTGTCTACTCGTCTTCTGCTTCAGCCAGAGCAAAGAACACGTGGTGATGGACGATAAGGAGATGGAAAACGTACACGTCTCCGACCTCTTCGTAGAATTCCTACGCAACCGCCCGCTGCGCATCATCGCCTTCTTCTTCATCACCGCCTTCGCCATGATGTCCGTGGGCAATGCTGCCGGCTCCTACTTCATCCTTTATAATCTGGAAGGAACCCCCGCACAAGTAAGCATGTTTATGGGACTCGGCAGCATACCTGCCTTCCTCTTCATGCCCATGGTACCTTATATAAAACGTAAGATAGGCAAGAAAAACATGTTCTATGTGTTCCTCACCATCGCCATTGTGGGCATGGCGATTCTCTATGCGGTGGCCAAGATAGAATCACTCAAGACACAAATGTGGATTGTTTATGCCGCACAGTTCGTGAAATCCACCGGCGTGATTGTTGCCACCGGATACATGTGGGCGTTGGTACCGGAGGTAATCTCCTACGGCGAGTGGAAATCCGGCAAACGCATAGCCGGCATTGTCAACGCTCTCACGGGCATCTTCTATAAGGCAGGTATGGCACTCGGAGGAGTGGTGCCGGGATTGGTACTCGGATACGTTCACTTCCGGAACACCGCCGACGTACAGACGCCGTTGGCACAGGAGGGCATCCTCTGGTTGGTCTGCATCATCCCCGCCCTACTGCTGATGGTTGCCATGTACATCATCTCACGCTATGAACTGGACGATGACACCATAGACCGCATCAACCGAGAGATAGAAGCACGTAAACAGGAATTTTAAAAGTCTCAACAATATGGAAAAGCGTTATTTATTTTCTGCCGACTACATGGCAGATCCGTCGGTACATGTTTTCGACGGCAAGATTTATATTTACCCGTCGCACGATTGGGAGTGTGAAAATGTGGAGAACGACAACGGAGATCAGTATGTCATGAAAGATTATCATGTGCTCTCCATTGAGGGTGACCCGATGACGGGTAAGGTGACGGACCACGGTTGTGTGTTGAAACTGGAAGACATCCCGTGGGCCGGTAGACAACTGTGGGACTGTGATGTGGCGGAGAAGGATGGTATCTACTATATGTACTTCCCCATGAAGGATCGCAACGATGTGTTCCACTGGGGGTGTGCCATCTCCGAACGACCGGAGGGGCCTTTCCTGCCACAACCTGACCCCATACGGGGGAGTTACAGCATAGATATGTGTGTGTTTCACGACGATGACGATGAGTACTACGTGTACTTCGGAGGATTGTGGGGAGGGCAGTTGCAGCGCTATAAGGACAACATCCACCTGGAGACGCCGCATCTACCGGAGGGAAAGGAACCTGCTCTTCCCGGCAGGGTGGTGAAGCTCGGCAAGGATATGTTGCAGTTGGGGGAGAGTCCTCGACCGGTTATCATACTGGACGAAGAGGGGAATCCTTTGACGGCAGATGACCCGCATCGATTCTTCGAAGCGAGTTGGATGCATAAGTACCGGGGAAAGTACTATCTGTCTTATTCCACGGGAGATACACATCTTATTTGTTATGCCACGGGGGACAATCCCTACGGTCCCTTTACGTACCGGGGAGTCATTCTCACGCCGGTGGTGGGATGGACCACCCATCACTCCATCGTGGAGTATCGGGGCAAATGGTATCTTTTCCACCACGACAGTGTGCCCTCCGGCGGCAAATCGTGGTTGCGCAGTTTGAAGGTTTGTGAACTGCAATACGATGCCGACGGACGGATTATCACAATAGATGGCACCACCTCCGTATAAGGGGAGGTGATGCCATCCACGAAGCCAATCCAAGACTTGAGTTACTTCTTTTCTAATATCTCGCGGAACTTATCATCTTTGGGATTCACAGAGTAGGCCGCCATGAAGTCCTTGGGTGACATGCCGAAAAAGGCGGTGAAGTTTGTGGTGAAATAGGACGGTGTGTTGAATCCTACGGTATATGCCACCTCGGAAACATTGAGATGGTTATTCACCAGCAGGAAGGCTGCCTGTTTCAAGCGAATGGACTTGATGAGAGCATTCGGCGTGGTACCTGTGAGTTCCTTCATCTTACGATTCAAGTGTACACGACTCATGCCCACCTCGCGACTCAAATCCTCTACGCCAAATTCCGAATTGCTCATGTTCTTACGGATTACATCCACCACGCGCGTCATCAGCTTGTCGTCCGTGGAGTCTATTTTGAGCTGTGAATAATCGTACGACACATCCTTGTGGCGCTCCATCTGCTCCTCAAACGTAGGTTTTGCAGATGATTCCATCGACTCGTCCACAGCACGTTCCTTCTCGTAGATACCCTCAATGGCAGCATGCAGCAAAGCAAAGTTCACCGGACGCTGTATGAAGCGATCCACCTTGCACTTTATCGCCAATTCCTCCAATTCATCGGTACGTTCCGTAGTCAGCAAGATGAGTGGAATATCCTTCGTTTTCTCACCGTTTTTTAGGCTGTTACAAAACTCCATGCCGCTACAGTCCCCCAAACTGAAGTCCACAATCACCACATGAGGCTTGTGTACCTCCAGCATCTCACGCGCAGCATCGGCACTCTCCGCCACACGCAAGTCATACCCATCGAGTGCATTCTTCAAATGTGCCGTAAGCGTTCGCGGCGTACCCGCTAACAGCACCGAGATACTCTCCTCCTTCTTGCGCTGCGGCTGCGGAATTGGCAACTTAAGGCGCAAGTCCATCAAGTAGAGAGAACGCAAACGAATCTGTTGACGCTTGTCAAACTTCGCCTTATAGAAGCGATAGATATACCATGCCACCATACACAAAAGCGCAATATATATAAGGTATGCCCACCACGTGGCCCACCAGGGCGGCAGCACCACTATGGCAATCTCCTTGGTCGATGCCACCTCCGGATTGCCCTCCACATACGCCTTCACCTGGAATCGATAGGTGCCACTGTGCAATTTGGTCAATATGGCATACTCTTGATTGTTCGGTATTTGTATCCAGTTCTCCGAAATCCCCAACAAACGATATTCGTAACGTATGTTCATCGCATTGGCGTAATTAAGGATTCCAAAGTTGATGCGCAGAGAATTCACCTCATAAGGGATGGTAATCTTGTGAGCATACCACACCGCCGAGTCGGTGATATTGCTCTCGCTGTCGGGCTGATAATCGGTGCGCACGTTGTCTACACTCAGTCCGGTGATGTAAATTCTGCCCGGTGACACCGTACTCTTACGCTCTATATCCTTGGGCGAAAACGCCACCACTCCATCGTCACCTCCAAAGTATATATCGCCGGAGGCAGACTTGAACACCGAACGCGGATTGAAGTTTCCCGCCAGAGTGATAGCGGGAGCATTGTGTCGACAAATCTCCTGTTTTACAATATCGTAGCTATACAGACAGTCGGTGGTGGAGAACCACAGTTTCTGTTCATTGTCCGTGGTCATGGCCATGATATCGCCCAAGTCGTAGCGCTCCTTGCTGGGCACCGAGAGCATGACATTTTGTCCCGGTTGGTTCACCAAGAGTCCTTCGCTGGTGCCGGCATAGATGCGTCCGTCCACCTCTTGTAGACAGAAGTAACGTGCCAAGTTCTTGCCGGAGGTACGCATCTCGCGCGACTTATGCGTCTTCAAATCCACATCCACCGCCCCCGAAGCCGTACCTATCCACAGATGTCCGTTAGTGGAGAGACACAGAGAGGAGACCCAGGCATTTCCTTGATAGGGGAAGGGAGTCAACACGCGTTGCAAGATGTCGTAGACATACACCCCCGCTCCGTTGGTTGCTATGTACAGACGTTCCCTTCGAGCATCGGTGATGATACTCATAATGGGGGTGGAATTCAGCACATTCAGTTCCGGAAGTCGACACGGTACGCCTCCCTTGGGCAGATAGTAGATGCCGTATCCATAGGTGCCGACAAAGAGGTTGTCGGCGTCGTCCTGTGCCAGTGCCATGACGGAGTTTGCCTCCATGATGGAGTTGGCTGCGTGATACTGCGTACGGGTGCCGGTGGGAGAGAGGATGCTAACACCTCCGCCATCCATGGTGGTGACGAGCGAACCGTCGGAGAGTTGACACTGACGGGTGACGTATCCCTCGGGACCTCCTTGCACGTAGGTGCTGTTGCGCCACATGCTGAACTGCTTCTCTCGCTGGGGAAACAGAAGTAGTCCTTTGCGATAGAGCCCTAGCCACAGATTGCCCTGTGCATCAAATGTCATATTGTGTATCTTGGTGTGAACCAAGTCGATGGGTCCCCGCTCCGCTAAATTGTCCTCCACCACATCCGAGGAGGGAGAATAGCGATAGAGTCCATCGTTTTCGGTTCCTATGAGTAGGCGTTGTTGGTTGTCCATGAGCAACTTTGTTACCGGTAGACGAGAGAGTTGTTCGTTGGCTATGCGCCGCAGTGTGAGGGTGCGCGTATCGCAGGCGAGTATGCCGTAGCGTTCGCTTCCCAACAATACACTGTGCAAGGGAGGATACTCCAGAAGAGTTTCCGTCATACTCTCCTTAAGGAGTTGAATCAGAGTCGCATCTCCTTTAAATTTAAGTTTCTTGTTGCGGTTGGGTGAGAGCAGTGTAATACCCGTTTTTCCCGTCACCCAGAGTCGATGTTCCGAGTCGATGTACGTCTTTTCGATGACGGTTGTGTGCAAGAGGTTATGCATCTTCTCGCTCTGTTCCTGCATATAAACAAAGGTTTTGGCATCTATGTAGTTGATGCCGTTGCCACTGGTAGCCACCAGAAGGGCGTTCTGCATCTGAGGGTCGGTGCGGATGTCCGTCACACTGATAACGGCATCGGTACCGCGCCAGTGCTGTCGCAGAAAGGCATTTTTCTTCTTATCGAAGAGGTACAGACCATCGCCCGTACCCACCCAATAGCGCTGTTTTTCATCGTTGTAGACACAGTTTACGTAGTTGTCTTGCAGGGCATAAGCATTCCCTTTCTCCGCCTTATAGGTGGTGAAGTTGTGACCGTCAAACGTCATCAATCCGTATTCCGAACAAATCCATAAGAGGTTCTCGCGGTCAAAATAGATATCAACGATGCGTGAGTTGGGTAACCCCTGCTGTATGGAGAACAATCGAGGTACCTGGGCAAGTAGATTTAGGGTGCCGACGAGCAAGATGCCGACGAGCCATATACTTTTTCGTATCATGATGTATAGATTCGTTTGTTTTTGCGCACAAAGATACACTTTTTCAGGGATATAGAAAGGGTTTACAGAGAAAAATTCACATTTCATCGATAAAGTTCATTCAAAGAAGGTGAAGGAGCACCCCTCCGGTGAGAGATGCTCCTTCTTTCCTTCATCTAATCAATAAAAAACTATTTTACGAACACTTTACGAACTATTACATTGCCGTTTTCGAGGGTCGTACGAACGATGTTAATACCCTTCTGCAGACGCGTCTGAGCGGTACCGTTGACAGAGAAGATCTCAACCTTTCCGGCATTTGCTTCGGTAGATACCTGCTCGATAGCGGTGTATCCATCGGTGCCCAAATAGTAGAGACGAATCTCGTTGAACATGGTCCAGTCGCCACCGGTATAGGTATCGTGCTTGAAACCTATCTGGAGAATACCGTTGTCGCCTACCTCTGTAGTGAACTCTTGGGTTGCGTAGTTCTCGGAGAAGTCGAAGCAGTACTGTGCCTGACCCATGCTGTTGGGCTGATAGAGCACCTCGGTTACATCGTCTGCCGTGTAGGAAATCTTGTCACCGAAACTGCTGATTTCTTCATCGTTGTAAACCCAGTAAGGCTCCTCCTCATCGCCCTCGTTCTTGAGGACAGTCTGCGAGATAGCACCCTTACCGATGGGTTGCAACAGGATGGTATCGTTGTTGGCGTAAGCCTTCACATTGTACTGCTGGTTTGCCGTACCGTTGCGGTATGCGCTGTATGCCGGCTCGGGCCATCCTTCGCGATAGAAGGCCTGTACCTCCACCTTGTAAACGCCCTTCGGCATGCCGGAGAGAATCTGGTATACGTGGAATGCTTTGTTGTACTGCTCGGAAACGGTACCGCTGCGGCTGAGCTGGTCACCCAACCATCCCTTACCGTCGGCTACATCGAAGTCCGGATCTTCCAGTAATGAGGTGATATCCTTTGGTTTGGCTGTAGATGCACCGCTAAAGTCGAAGCCTTTAACGCGGAGGGATGCCAACTCGGCATTCAGTTCATCTATAGCGGTCGGAATCTCTGCATCTGCATAGGCTCCACTTTCGAGTTTTTTGTCTACACCGGCCAGATATTCGTCAAATTCAGCGCGTACATCGGTTGTGAGGTCGTATCCGTCTGCCACGTCGCCTGCTTCAAGACGAGCGGTCTCCAACTTGACGTACTCGGCTACGGAGGCTGCTACGCGCGGATTTACATCCAACAACTGCGGGTAGAGGTCGAGCAGGTCGTCGCCGCTTTCGCGGGTCAGGGCATCGTCTACCTTTGCCATCAATTCGGTAAACTCGCTCTTAACGTCAGCGTTCATATTGGCTCCCTCATACTGAGAAGCTTCTTCGAGGGCTTCCGCACACATATCTTTGATGGTGGCAAAGTCGTTGCCGGAGTATACCAACTGGAAGTTGTCGAAAGCTGTCCAATAGTAATCGGTAGAGGCGGTGCCCATGAAACCGAGTTCCAATTGGTTGGCTTCCTTGGATACAAATACGCGTACTTCGTTCCAATAGCGTCCCTTGTTGCCGGTGGTGGCATCGGTATAGGTTTCATCGTCGAAGAACATACGGGTAGACTGGAGACAGTTCGGTACGTATGTACCATCATCGTACTTGGAGTCGTTGTACCAAGCATCGCTTCCGTCATCGTTCTTAACGCCCACCAGGAATCCCTCGGAACGGCGGTCGGCTGCTATGCTCTTAATCTTGGTCTTGTTGGCATTTCCAAAGATGTAAGATTGGATGTCGGCATCGGCACTACCGTTGGTGTAGTCGCTCAAACCGCGATAACCCGGACGCACAAAAGCCTGACAACGAATGGTGTAAACACCTGCCTTAAGTCCCTTCAGTGTCTGAGAAATCTTGAAGGACGGACCCTTGGAACCGATGAAAGACTCCAGAAGGTTGTAGTCGCGTGTGAAGCTAACACCATCGTCTCCGGTAAGTGTCCAACCGGTAATCTGAGTCATTGCGTATGCATAATCACCGTCAAAGGTCGGGTTCTCCAGCATGAAGGTGATGTCATCGCCCGGCTTGGTGGCGTTACCCTGTATGTATTGAGCATTGTCTCTCAGTTGGTTGATAACAGCCAAAGCCTCTTCGGCGGTGTAGGTATGGTTCTCGTAGGCCTCCTGTGCTTCGTCGTAGAGAGTCGTCCAGGCGGTAAAGTCCGCTTCGTCTTGATAACGGTTGTCTCCGTAGAAGTCGCTACCACTGCCCTCGAGGTATTCAAAGAGACTAGCGTACGCATCAGCCTCTGTCTTTATCTCCTCGGCAATACTCTTCACCTCGGCCACGGCTTCTTCTTCACCTTCGCCGGCTACGAGAGCGGCATCGGCAGCAGCAAATGCTTGCTCAAACTTCTCGGTGAGGGAGACGCTAACATCGGCATCGATATACTGAGAATAAAGGTTGTCTATGTCTGAGGCATATCCTATCAAGGTGCGGAATTCTGCCAACGCTTCCTCCACGCCTTCGTTCTTCTCGATGGCGGCATCGGCCTTGTCGTAGGCGGCTTCTACCTTGGCAGAGAGCGCGTCGCTCACATTGTCGGCAGCAAAGCCTAGATAGAGATCGTCTATCAACTGCTTGTTGCTGATGTAGGAGTCTATGGCCGACTTGGCGGCATTGAGTTCAACAACGGCTGCACGTATGCCTTCGCCGCTCTTGCTGGCGGCTACCAGAGCATCGTACGCTGTGGTGAAGCGTGCTATCATGGATTCGGTTACATCGGTGTTGCCGGCGTAGTATTCGTAGTCTACGTTTTCAATGAAGTTTTCTACGACCTTTGCGTAAGCATCATCGCCCTGTCCCACGTAGTAGAGTTCAAAGTTGTCCCACACCATCCAGTCGTATGCCAGGGTGTTCGCTTGGGTCTTGCGTATACCTATTTGTATAGAGGAGGTTCCGTCGGAGAGGAAGTAGAGTCCTGTATTCCAATATCCTCCGTTCTCAAAGGCTTCCATAGCGGAGTACATGCCGTTGGGATAGCGATGTCCCTCTTTGTCGACGGCATCGTTGCCGGCATTGGCTACGGCTACGTAAGCACCGCCGTTCGGACAGGCATCGGGGGAGCTGAAGTAGGATACGATGGCCTTCTCACTGCCTCCGGCATAGTAGTAGGCGTTGAGGGGTTCTTGTTCGCCGTTGGCTTCGGCGGTTGTCTTGTTGGTCCAGGCTGCGTCGGTGTCTCCGGAGCGGTAGAATGCTTGTACACGCAGTTCGTATACGCCTTCGGGTAGACCGGAGAGTACTTGATAGCAGTCGGCGGAACTGTTCCAGCATTCCATCTCTTCAAAGACGGTTCCGTTCCAGTGGGTCACGGAATTGGGATTGGTCCAGCCGGTGGTTCCTTCGGCGAAACTCGGGTTCTGGATGTACTCGGTGCAGTTCACGGGGTTGTCAAGCGAGGCTTCTGTGGCTTCGCTTTCTGCCTGTGCTGCACTACGACCAAGGAGCTGGGCGGTCGCTGTAACGGCGACGGCTGCAACGCCCATGGCTAAGATGTGTCGATAATTTGCCTTCATAGCATACTTATTTTAATGGGTTGAAAATATGTTCGTTCTGAACCTACTGTGTAGTGGATTCGAGGGCAAAGTAACATATTTCTAAGGGGTTAGGATTTCAATTTTGAAACAAAAACCATGTAATTTTGATACAAGTTGCGTTTTTTAAAGGAAATGTATGTGAAAACAAAAGTTCGGACTCCGTTTCCTTTATGGGGGATGGAGTCCGAACTTACATCTATCATAAACAATCTATCTTACCTGTAATTTATAACATCTTACGGAACCGTTGCGAAGGGTTTGTCGCACTATGTTGATGCCCTTCTGTGGAGCTATCGTGAGTGTTCCATCCGGTGTGTAATACTCTGTGTATAACACTTCTGCATCGTTTGCTACGGCATCTTCCTCAATCTCTTCGATTCCCACGGGAGTGCTTCCGTCATCGCTAAGGAACACATTCTTTATATATACGGTACCTCCGGTGGTCCAGAAGCCGGCAATATAGATGTGTGAGGGGTCGCACAGCGTGCCATCGCTCTTGGTCATGTTTTGCAAATCTATCTTAATGCTTCGGCGCGTACCTACATCATACATATAGGGCGTGGTCCAGTAGTTGTTCTCATCGTACAACCGAAAGGAGGGATTGCACGTGGAGGAGGTGCGCAGTTGCACCACCAAATAGCGTGCTCCGGAGAGGTCTACACCGTTGGTATACTGCCATCCACCGAAACCATACTGACTGGTGGTGAGTGCTCCGGTACTCTCTTTAAAGGAGCCGGAACCGTAGATGGAGGGGTTGATACCATCGGCAGTGAGCGGAAAGGTCGATACTTTTACCGTAAAATCGATAGAGACGCTTTTTCCATCGCTGTCCGTATAGGTAGCCGTAATGTCTGTTTCACCGTCCATAGAGGAGACGATTTTCCCATCCTCTACCGTTGCTACAGAAGGATTGCTCACCTTATATGTACATGCGGCAGCCACATTCTCTGTAATTCCGGAGCCATAGGTGGCGATGATGTTTATGGCTTGGCTGCTGCCGGAGGTGAGTTGTATCTCGCGTTCATCCATTGCGATGTCCGTCACGGTGCGGTCGTAAACCGACCATGTTCCGGTGGCATCGGGCACGGGATAGTTCACTTGTGCATACTCCTTGTACCACTGGAAAGTGGCGGCGCCGCAGGCTTCCTCCAGTCCGTCGAATGCGGGGACTACCTTTTTGCTGTTCAAATAGGTGTCGATATCTATGTAACAGCCTGTACCGGAGAGTGTCATGGAGATGTTGCCGTAGTGGTCCAGTATGCTCTTGTAGACGGTTCCCCACTTGGAGGTGGAGCCGGTTGCCCAAGTGCCGTAGTTGCTCTCCACCCACTCATTGTGTTCGTTGTAGTGACCGGTTCCCTCCTTGTAGGGACTCCAGTCCACCTCGGTAATCACGATGGGGTTGGTGTCTAG
>CAYSOK010000020.1:0-15036 GCA_964432645.1 uncultured Bacteroidaceae bacterium
AAAAAAATTCCATCCTTCGAAAAAAAAGTTTCAAAAATCTTGTATCTTTAACAAAAACCACCTATTTTTGCATCCTATATATTATATATAAGGTATAGGAGACGATGGAATCCCATCCCCCCCAATGAAATTAGGACAGAGTAAAAAGACAGAAAGATGGAAACAACAAGACCCGTAATCGATTATGGACCGCAGATAGAAGCCGCCATGCAACACGTGATGGACGTGATGAGCAAACGTGTGGGACCCGAAGATCTGCAACGACTGCAACAAGCCTACGAACTCGCACGCAAAGCCCACGCTCCACAAAAGCGGAAGAGCGGTGAACCCTACATCCTGCACCCCATAGCCGTAGCCACCATTGCTGCCGAAGAACTGTCCCTGGACACCGACTCCGTAATGTGCGCTCTGCTACACGACGTGGTGGAGGATACCGAATACACCACGGAAGACATTAAAGAACAATTCGGTGAAAATGTAGCCTACCTCGTAGGCGTAGTCACCAAACAAAAGAAGGTGCAATACAAGATGTCAAAGCAGGTGGACAACTACGAACAACTCCTAGACTCCATACAGTTTGACATACGAGCCCTCATGGTGAAGATAGCCGACCGTCTGCACAACATGCGCACCCTACAATCCATGCGCGAGGACAAACAGATGAAGATTGCCGGAGAAACCGACTACTTCTACGCTCCCCTAGCCAACCGACTGGGACTCTACGACGTGAAAACGGACCTGGAAAACCTCTCCTTCAAGTTCCGCTGCCCCATGGAATACGGCTTTCTCGCAGCCCAACTCACCGAGGAAGCAGTGTCCAACGACAAACGACTGACTCTCTTCTGTACCGAAATCGAAAAGATACTCCAAAGCAACCATATCACTGCCCGAGCAGAAGTGTTCTATCGCAAACCCTTCAGCATCTGGCGCAAGATGAAAGACTTAGGGAAGGACTTCAAACACATAGACAACAAATACTACATCCGTGTGACCTACACCAAGAAGGACGACAGCATGTCCGACAAGAACATCTGTCTGAAAATCTACTCCCTCCTGACCGATACGTTCAAGGAGAAGCCTCAGTCCTTCAACAACCAGATAGACCAAGCCAAGGAAAACTCATATCAGTCACTCAACGTCATGCTGCTCTCCGAGGAAGGCATCTGGGAGGATGTGCAAATCTGTTCGCAGCGCATGGTAGAAATATCGAAGTTGGGCTGCATGGCAGAACTCGGCGAGAGCAACGTGAAGGACTGGATGGAGCGTTTCAAAATGGTACTCAAGGAGATAGCCAAGGAGAGCATCACGGGAACCTTTATCGAGAGTGTAGTCACCAATCTTTATTACGACGACATCATGGTCTTCACACCCAAGGGTAAGGCCATCGTGTTGCCCAAGGGGGCTACAGCCATCGACTTTGCCTTTGAGTTGCACACAGAATTGGGCTTGCACGCCAAGTATGCGCACATCAACGGCAAGTTGGCTTCCGTCAAAACACCCTTAAAACGAGGAGATTGTATAGAAATTGGCACAGACGATGAAAACATCACCGCCCGTCCCGATTGGCAGGACAGCACCTGTACGTTTAAGGCAAAGCACGAGTTGCGTCGTCTCTTCACCGCCCGAACATTGACAACGGTTCAATACAATCTGTGCCCCCTCTGCAATCCGATTCCCGGAGGCGATCTTATAGGGATAAAAGATGCCAACAACCGTGTAGTGATTCATCGTCGCAGTTGTTCCGACGCCATTCATTTGGCATCCAAGCAGGGAGATTCAATCTTGAATATAGACGATGAGTTTAAGCGTGACGATGAAATTACATATCCGGTGACGTTGTCCATCAAGGCCGTAGATCGATTTCATTTCTTGATGGATATTCTCAATGCTATTACACGAGAGCTTCATCTCTCCATAGATTCTCTCAAGACGACGACCAAGGATTACATCGTGGACCTCACAGTTACGTATATGGTACACGATGTCAAGGAGTTACTATTCTCCCTAAACCGTCTCTACGAGGTTCCCGGAGTGGAAGAGATTCATCAATTGAATTAGAGGAACAGCCATTAAAAAAGCCTAAAACCGAAAATCCCCATTAATAGGGATTGCGTATGTCAGTTTTGTGATGTAACTTTGCATACAAAAATAGAAAAGTACATTATAATGCATACAAAAAAGACACTTGCCGACATGCGTGCCGGACAACAGTGCATACTGCTCAAAATACATGGACACGGCGGTCTGAGACACCGTCTGCTGGAACTCGGTTTTATACGCGGCGAGAAAATCCGCGTGGTCAAAAATGCTCCCCTCACCGACCCCATCGAATATGAGGTGATGAACAACCACGTGTCCCTCCGACGCGCAGAGGCTAAACTTATTGAAGCCATCGAAATAGACGATGTGGTAGGCAACACTACAGACCTGCAACTACGTAACGCCTACGCTGTGGCATCCGAGAGTGAGGAACAGCGCGAAGAGGAAATCCGTAAAACCAATCAATACATACTGGAGGAGAGCCACACCATACGTGTGGCACTCGTGGGCAACCCAAACTGCGGAAAGACCTCCTTCTTTAACCATGCTGCCGGACAGCAAGAAAAGGTGGGCAACTATAGCGGCGTGACCGTAGAAAGTAAAATCGGTGAGTTCCACTACAAAGGATACAACATCGTCCTCACCGACCTCCCCGGAACCTACTCTCTCACGGCCTACACCCCAGAGGAACGCTACGTGCGCAACTACCTCAAGGAACAGCAACCGGACATCGTACTCAATATTGTGGACGCCAGTAATCTGGAGCGCAATCTCTTCTTAACCACACAGTTAATCGACATGAACCTGCCCATGATGATGGCACTCAACATGTACGACGAACTCAAGAAGAGCGATGCCAAGCTCGATATAGAACAACTCTCACGACTCCTGGGTTTCCCCATCATCCCCACCGTATCGACCAATGGTACCGGCATAGAGAACATCCTGGACACCCTTATCAACATGTTTGAGGGCAAACCCGGACTCACACACCACATCCATATTCACTATGGAGACGATATCGAGGAGGCCATACAGGAAATAAAATCGACCATCCACTCCGAGAGCTTTGCTTATCGTTATCAGGCACTTAAGCTACTGGAGGGAGACGAAGTGACCCTTTCCGAACTCCACGAACAAGAGAACGAAGAAAAGATTATACAGGTGGCCACACGCTGGCGCACCAAACTCGAACAGAGCGAAGACCAACACATCTCCGACATCCTCTCGCAGTCCAAGTATAGCTTCATCCGCGGAGCGCTCAAGGAGGTGTTTACCATGGGAACAAACGGCATCAACGACAAGGCTTATAGACTCGATAAATGGCTCACCAATAGATGGTTGGGATTCCCCATTCTCATCATTTTCCTATGGATTATGTTCGAGACCACCTTCACCCTCGGAGCCTATCCGCAAGCGTGGATTGAGGCGGGCATCGAATGGCTGAGCGATACCATCAGCGCATATCTGCCGGAGGGCATTCTGCACGACATGCTCATAGACGGCGTGATAGCCGGTGTGGGAGGAGTGATTGTCTTCCTACCTAACATCCTGATACTCTTCTTCTTCATCTCTCTTTTGGAAGACACGGGATACATGGCTCGCGCAGCCTTCATCATGGACAGACTGATGCACAAGATGGGACTTCACGGCAAGTCCTTTATACCTTATATAATAGGGTTCGGTTGCGGTGTTCCCGCCATCATGGCCACTCGTACGTTGGCAGGCAAGAAGGATCGCATCATCACCATGCTCACCATCCCCTTCATGTCTTGCTCCGCCCGTCTGCCGGTGTATTTGTTGTTTGTAGGAGCATTCTTCACTGCATATCAAGGAGTTATCTTATTGGGAATATACCTTACGGGTATTGTCTTTGCGATTCTCACTTCCATCTTGTTGCGCAAGACACTCTTTGCCAACGAGACGGATCAATTCGTGATGGAGCTACCGCCCTATCGTTTCCCCACCCTGCGCAACACAGCGCTCCACATGTGGAACAAGGCTGAACAGTATCTCAAGAAGATGGGAACCTTCATTCTGGGAGCTTCCATTTTGATATGGGCGTTGGGCTATTTCCCTCGCACGGAGGATGTGGAGCAGTTGGAGGAGAGTGGTGCCACTACCGAGGTGATTACAGAGGCGAAGGCCGAGCAGAGTGAACAATCGTATATTGGCAAACTGGGTCATTTCATAGAGCCCGCCGTACGTCCGTTGGGCTTCGATTGGAAGATGGGTGTGAGCATACTTACGGGTGCCGCAGCCAAGGAGATTATAGTCTCCTCCATGGGTATTCTGTATCAGGAATCGGATGATGTAGAGGAAGATAGCGAAGGTTTGCAACAGAAGTTGCGCACACAGTCGACCATCACTCCGCTAATAGCTGTAGCGTTCATGATATTCATATTGCTCTACTTCCCGTGCATAGCGGCAGTCACAGCGATGGCCAAAGAGAGTGGTGTGAAGTGGGCGATATTTAGTTTGGTATATAACACCGTAGTGGCATGGATTGCGGCATGGTTGGTGATACACATCGGCGGATTGTTCTTTTAATGTCAGAGCGTTATGATACAAGAAATTATTGTTGGCATTTGCATCGTATTGGCAGCCGTTTACATCGTCCGTCGCATCCGCAAATCATTCACCCGAAAGGGTGGATGCAATTGCGGAAAGAGCGACTGTCCGTATAAGGGACGGAAGAACAATTGCGAGAGAACCTCCACGAAAGAGCCACCCACAGTGTAGGGACTGTGCCGTGAACGTCCTCAAAAAACCGGCACGTGAGACACTCCGCATGGCGAATCCATCCACAAATCCTAAACTTGAGTAAAAATCAGAGAATTTCGTTTTCCTCGATTAAACCATTCATAAGCGCATAAACGGTGAGACCGGCAACCGACTTGATACCCGTCTTCGCCACTATGTTCTTACGATGCGAAATCACGGTATGAGGCGAAATATTCAACTCATCCGCAATCTCCTTATTCTGTTTTCCACGCGCCACACAAATCAATACCGCACGCTCACGATCACTCAAATCGCCCCCCGCCGGTTGCGGCGTATCCTCCTCCGGATTCTCGTGCTGCACCGCACCATCCAAGACCATACGCACATCCTGACGCGAATTGGACAACTCCAACAAACCGTCAAACTGCTTCAAAATACGCTGCTCCGTGTAACGAGCAACCAATGCCACCAACACAAAGTGCGATTCCGAAGCCGGCACCGCCAAATGCTCCCTCAGGTTACGACGAAACTCACGCGTGATGAGATGCGGCTCCACAACCAACATCGATGCACGATAACGCAAGATGCTCTCCTGCGCCGACTTCAAGTTGTCCTCCACAGCCACCACCTCGTAGTTGGTGCCACGAGACAACATACTCTCCAGTCCCTCGGCAAGCATCGGAGAATCCGTCAAAATGACGACACCAAGCCTCATACAGCCCTCCTTTCCAACTGCTCTACAGAGGGAATGAGTAAGCGGTCTTCAATAGATGTATGTTTTTTCAGGTCCGATGACAGTTGGAACAAGTCAAACAGCACATTGCCACGCTCCGCCTCGGTAGCCTCCTCGACAGGCATATACTTCATGATGATGCTCGTAAGATCGTCCAACTTATCCTCAATATTACTGTGATTCTCCTCGAACACAGCCACAGAGAAATTGCCCTCCAGCACCCCTCCGCAATCCAAGAGCGAAAGGATGTATGGGAACAACTGCGACTCCTCGTACTCGAAATGCTTACGCACCTCCCCACAATACTCATGGTAGAACTGCTTCAGCACCAGTCCATAGCGCGCCGGAGACTTATCCGCCAAGTGACACACATGCGCCTCTATATGCGGCAAACGATCCTTCAAGTAATACCGATGCGATGAAAGCAAATACTTCACCAACTCCCGCAGTTCCTCTCCCGCGAGCGCCGTGTACTCCGGCAGATGCTCGTTGGCGTAGAGATTACACACCCGCAAGAACACCTCCACACTCACGTGGTGCGCCCCACACACTTCCGCCACCGTCTGCTCACCAAAGCCAAACGATATGCCGAAACGTTGCAGAATCAAAATGGTCCTGTGGCACTGCGTAATAAGCTCCGCCATCTTGGTTTCCGGTCTAAAAGCCTCCATATATATACCTTATTATATAGTAATCATTAAAAATCCCCCACCGAAAAGCAAACATCCGACGGTTGGGAATGCAAACATACAAAAAAAAGCAGAGAAAAGACCAAGAAAATAGAGAGAATCTGACAAAAAACACCATTTTTTAAAATAATCTTCCAAAAAACCATACAATCCAAATATTTTTCCTAAATTCGCTGCCACAATCATATAACGGTAAAGACAGCAATGGAGAATAGAAGTTTTGTAACGATTGCCAATCACACCAAAGAGGACTTACTCTACCTCCTGGATATGGCAAAAGAGTTTGAGAAACATCCGAACAGAAAACTACTGGACGGACGCATCATCGCCACCTTATTTTTCGAGCCCTCCACCCGCACCCGCCTAAGCTTCGAAACAGCCGCCAACCGACTGGGAGCCAAGGTCATCGGATTCCAAGACCCGAAAGTAAGTTCATCGGCCAAGGGAGAGACCCTCAACGACACCATCAAGATGGTTAGCAACTACGCCGACGCCATCGTCATGCGCCACTATCTGGAAGGCGCCGCATGCTACGCCGCCGAAGTTAGCCCCGTGCCCATCATCAATGCCGGCGACGGAAGCAACCAACACCCCTCGCAAACCATGCTCGACCTTTACTCCATCTACAAGACACAAGGCACCCTGGAGAACCTGAACATCTACCTGGTAGGCGACCTCAAATACGGTCGCACCGTCCACTCCCTACTCACCGCCATGCGTCATTTTAACCCCACCTTCCACTTCATAGCCCCCAAGGAACTGCAGATGCCCAACGAGTACAAACTCTACTGCAAAGAACACAACATACGCTATGAAGAAACCACCGAGTTCAACGAAGACGTCATCTCCCACGCCGACATACTCTACATGACCCGTGTGCAGCGCGAACGCTTCACCGACCTCATGGAATATGAGCGCGTTAAGAACATATACATACTGAACCGAGCCATGCTGCGCAAGGCCAAGGACAACCTCAAGGTGCTGCATCCGCTGCCCCGAATCAACGAAATTACCCCCGATGTAGACGATGATCCGCACGCATACTATTTTGAGCAAGCACGCAACGGACTCTACGCCCGTCAGGCCATCATCTGCCACGTACTGGGCATAGACCTCGAACAGGTAAAGGCCGACAAAACCATCACCTTTTGAAACAGCATTACTCAACCGCAAAAACAGTAAGGTATGAAAAGACAAGAATTAGCCGTAGCCGCCCTTGAGAACGGCACCGTCATAGACCATATCCCATCCGAAAAACTCTTTCAGGTGGTAGCACTCCTACATCTTGAGGAGATGAAAACCTCCATCACCGTAGGTTACAACCTCAAAAGCAAGAAGATGGGACACAAGAGCATCATAAAAGTATCCAACAAAATCTTCACAGACGACGAACTCAACCTCCTCGCTGTGGTCTGCCCCGACGTATCCCTCGCCATCATTCGCGACTTCGAAGTGGTAGAAAAGAAGACCGTCACTCTCCCCGAAGAGATGGTGGGCATCATAAAATGCCCCAACCCCGTGTGCATCACCAACAACGAACCCATGCGCACACGCTTCCGCATAGACAAGGAGAAGGGCACCTGCCGCTGCCACTACTGCAACAAAGAACAGAGTTTGGACAATGTAAAACTGAAATAACACATAATTCTAACCCCTCTAAAAAGACAAAAAAATGAAACGGGACGAAGAAATTTTCAAAGTAATAGAAGATGAGCGTGCACGCCAATTGCGTGGTATAGAGCTCATAGCTTCAGAGAACTACGTTAGTGACCAGGTGATGGAAGCCATGGGTTCACTGCTCACCAACAAGTATGCCGAGGGTTATCCCGGCAAGCGCTACTACGGTGGTTGCGAGTGTGTAGACGTGTCCGAAACGATTGCCATAGAGCGCGTATGCAAGCTCTTCGGAGCCGAATATGCCAACGTGCAACCACACTCCGGAGCACAAGCCAACGCTGCCGTATTCCTGGCCGTACTGAAGCCCGGAGACTGCTTCATGGGCTTGAATCTGGACCACGGAGGTCACCTCTCCCACGGTTCTGCCGTGAACACCTCAGGTATTCTGTATCATCCTGTAGGATATAACATTAAGAAGGAAACCGGACGTGTTGACTACGATGAGATGGAGCAGTTGGCCATAGAGAACAAGCCGAAGTTGATTGTTGCCGGTGGTAGCGCCTACGCTCGTGAATGGGACTACGCCCGCATCCGCGCCATTGCCGACAAGGTAGGTGCCCTGATGATGGTAGATATGGCACACCCCGCCGGACTGATTGCAGCCGGTCTTCTGGACAATCCCGTTAAATATGCACACATTGTAACCTCTACCACACACAAGACACTCCGTGGTCCGCGCGGTGGTATCATCCTTATGGGTAAGGACTTCGAGAATCCATGGGGCTATAAGACGCCGAAGGGTGAGATCAAGAAGATGAGCCAATTGCTCAATTCCGCTGTCTTCCCGGGCATTCAGGGTGGTCCGTTGGAGCACGTCATAGCAGCCAAGGCAGTTGCCTTTGGAGAGGCTTTACAACCGGAATTTAAGGAGTATGCCAAGCAGGTGCAGAAGAATGCTCAGGTGTTGGCAAGCGAATTGATAAAGCGCGGCTTCGACATCGTGAGCGGTGGTACGGACAACCACTCCATGTTGGTGGATTTGCGCAGCAAATATCCGGATCTTACGGGTAAGGTAGCCGAGCGTGCATTGGTAGCTGCCGACATCACGGTCAACAAGAACATGGTGCCGTTTGACTCTCGCAGTGCATTCCAGACCTCCGGAATTCGTCTGGGTACTCCTGCGATTACCACGCGTGGTGCCAAGGAGGATTTGATGGTTCAGATTGCAGGTTTCATAGAGGAGGTATTAAATGCTCCTGAGGATGAAGCGGTTATTGCAGACGTTCGTTCTCGTGTGAATGCGATTATGAAGAACTATCCGTTGTTCGCATATTAATTTATTTCTTACATATCAATTGATTTATTACTTGCCTGCGCCCACGGGACTTCGTTTCCGGGGGCGCATTTTTGTAATATACCCACCCCCACAACGACAAAGGGAACGTTCCCTCCCGGAGCGTCCCCTTCTCTTTCTTACTGAATAGGAATATTTTTTTGGAAAATTACGTCACAACAAGCATGTTTTGAAAAATTATATTTCCTGCCACAAATATAGTTTTTTAAAACAAAACAAACAAGTTTCTCTACCAAAAAAGCGCCTTTTTACACTACATTTCTTAAATACTTACATAAAACGCTGTTCTTTAGCATGTTTTATCCACACAAAAACGGTGCACCCCCTAGAGAGCACACCGTTCTATTGATCGTCATCCTAAGTTTTTGGAATCTTCTTACCCCCTTGATGAGGTCAAATCTTCACCATCACAGCCCCATAACCCGGAACCAACACCTCCAGCGGAGCACTCGGAGAGAACATCACCGAAAGAGCATCCCCCGAGATCAATTCCTTCGCCTTCACCGGGGACTGTTGCGGTGTAATCTTCATACACTCAAACGCATGCGCAGGAATGTTCACACGCGTCTTCAATGGTTGTTCCGAGAAGTTCGCCACAATCACCAACACATGACGCCCCACATATCGCAGGAACGCATACTCCTTGTTGTTATCAAAATACTCACTCTGAGGGTTCACATACATCAGGTCAAAGAACCCCTCACCCCCCAGAATGCTCTCGCGACGATTCAGCTGAAGAATCTGCTTGTAATAATCACGCAACTCCTTCTCCTGCTTCGTAAGCTTGCTCACGGAGAACTTCCCCTTGTGCACCCACCTACGCACAGAATCCACGCTCCAGTAGTCGAAAATCGTTGTACGACCGTCCATACCACTGAAACCCTCTACATCCATACCCTTCTCGCCCAATTCCTGGCCGAAGTAAAGCATGAACGGATTGTCTGTCATACAAGCACTCACCACAAGCGCCGGTTTCGCCTTCTCGGGATTCCCCGCGAAGAAGCTCGAAGCGATGCGCTGCTCATCGTGATTCTCCAGGAAATTCAACATGCGGTGACGTATATCCTGCACCCCACGCCATGTCTCCGTAATCGCCGTTGCACCCGCATGGCCACACACTACAGCACGGAGCGTATCGTACAGCCCCACCTTGTCGTACAGATAGTCAAAGTGTCCGTTATGCAAGTAGTTACGATACTCCGCGGGATTGTACACCTCCGCTATGAAGATAATCTCCGGATGCTGTTCCTTGATTTGCGGAATCACCCATCCCCAAAACGCACAAGGCACCATCTCCGCCATATCGCAGCGAAAACCGTCTACCCCCTTCGATGCCCAGAAGAGAAGGATATCACGCATCTTAATCCAGGTGGAAGGCAGCGGGTCGAAATGCTGCGCACGATGGTTGTTGTAGTCCACACCGTAGTTGAGCTTTATGGTCTCGTACCAATCGAACTGCGATGGATGATTGTGAAATACATCATTGCCCGTAGCACGCGCCGGAAATTCCTCATAATCCGGAACATCCGCCGACTTTATGCACTTAGGAAGCGCCACTGCCTCCCCCGGGATGTAATAGAAATTGTTCTGCGGAGAGAACGCCACCGTAGTGTCATCCCCCTCGCCCAAATCCTGCACCCCCTCGGGTTTCGCCAGCGACTTATAGCTGCGCGCCACATGATTGGGCACAAAGTCTATGATGACCTTAAGCCCTGCATCATGTGTACGCTGCACCAATGCCTCAAACTCACACATACGCTTACCGGGGTCTACGGCCAAGTCAGGATCCACATCGTAATAGTCCTTAATCGCATAAGGAGAACCCGCCTTTCCCTTCATGATAGAAGGGTTGTCGGCAGGCATTCCCCAAGGAGAGTAGTCCGTCTGTGTGGCATGTCGGATGATACCCGTGTACCACACGTGGGTGATGCCCATAGAGGCTATACGTTGGAGTGCAGTGGGAGTGAAATGCTCCATCTTTCCGCACCCGTTTCTTTCCATACTTCCGTTCGACTCGCAAGGATGCACATCGTTGCCAAAGAGTCGTGTAAAGACCTGATATATCTGTATCTTTGCCATAATCACCTATTAGAAATAAAGTATATGTGTGTGTGCGAGAGACGTTTCTTTTTTAGTTGATACCGTAAATCTTAGCGTCTACCTTTCCCTTGGCAATCTTCACTATCATGCCCTGGAGCGCCTTACCCGGTCCACACTCACAGAATTCATCGGCACCGGCGGCAATCATATTGTTCACCTCGTCGGTCCAGCGAACAGAAGCCGTGAGCTGTGCAATCAGGTTGCTCTTAATCTCCTCGGCAGAGGTATGAGCCTTACCGTCTACGTTCTGATAAACAGGGCACTTAGGAGTAGAGAACTGTGTAGCGGCGATAGCTGCTTCGAGCTTGTCCTTTGCCGGCTGCATGAGGGGAGAGTGGAATGCACCGCCCACCTTGAGCACCAGCGCACGCTTAGCACCCGCTGCCTTCAACTTGTCACAAGCCTCGTTCACCGCCTCAATGTTACCGCTGATTACCAGCTGACCCGGGCAGTTATAGTTGGCAGGAACCACCACATTGCCCTCGGTAGAGACCTCCTGACAAACTTTCTCAATCGTCTCGTTATCAAGGCCCACGATAGCAGCCATTGTAGAAGGAGCTGCCTCACATGCCTCCTGCATTGCCATAGCACGAGCGTACACCAGTTTCAGACCGTCCTCAAAAGAGAGTGCACCGGCAGCCACCAGCGCAGAGAACTCACCCAGAGAGTGACCACCCACCATATCGGGGCGGAACTCATCTCCCATGCAGATAGCAGAGATGACGGAGTGCAAGAAGACAGCCGGTTGTGTCACCTTTGTCTGCTTCAAATCGTCATCAGACCCGTTGAACATGATGTCAGTGATGCTGAATCCTAATATCTCGTTGGCTTTATCAAATAATTCCTTTGCAGTTGCATTGCTTTCATAAAGATCCTTACCCATGCCTGAGAACTGGGCTCCCTGTCCGGGAAATACATATGCTTTCATATCGTTTTATTTAGTTTTAAAATTACTATTCGAGCGCAAAATGCCTTCATGTGCATAGTGTCCTGATTATCTTCCATTTACGAATATTCCTCATTCCGTCCTGCAACAAAAAAAGCATTAAAAAATGCACAAAACATCGGCTTTTAACACCGATTTCGACCGCAAATTTACGGATTATTTTTTAAACTTGCAAGATACTGACGGATAAAAGACAAAAAAAGTGTCTATTCTTCACGAACAACCACTCGTATTTGCATACACAATTCCGAAACTTGAATTCCATAGGTATAGGGGGACAAAAATAGTTTATTTACTGTTAAATTTACATCCATTTTGAAACAAATACATGAAAATATAGTGTAAAATTGAAGAAAGTAATGTATATTTGCACAATCTTTGCGACCGACAGAGACGCAGAGAATACATTATTAAAATTAATTTGACACTAAAGACATTACGATATATGGTAAACCACAACCACCTAGTAATCATGGCAGGCGGCATAGGAAGCCGTTTTTGGCCGATGAGCACCCCCGAGTGCCCCAAGCAGTTTATTGATGTTTTGGGATGCGGACGCTCTCTTATTCAACTCACGGTAGATCGCTTTGAAGGCATCTGTCCGCCGGAGAATGTTTGGATTGTAACATCGGCTAATTATCAGCAGATTGTGCACGAACAGTTGCCCCAGGTACCACTGAGCAACATCCTCCTGGAGCCATGTCGACGCAACACGGCGCCATGCATAGCGTACGTGAGCTGGCGCATCAAGTCGGTGGATCGCGAAGCGAATATCGTGGTTTCTCCGAGCGATGCTATCGTAATGAATGTAAAGGAATTCCAGCGTGTAATTGAGGGAGCCTTGAAGTTTACGGCAGAGTCCGACGGCATCTTGACGTTGGGCATGAAACCCACACGCCCGGAGACGGGTTACGGTTACATTCAGGGAGACTTGAGTGTCGCTTCGGCACGCAACAAGGAAATCTTCCGCGTAGACGCATTCCGCGAAAAACCGGACTTGGAAACAGCGAAGAAATACGTTCAGGCAAACAATTATTTCTGGAATGCAGGTATTTTCATTTGGAACGTACATACGATTGTAAATGCATTCCGGGTATATGAACCAAGTTTGGCAGAGATTTTTGAAGGACTCAACGATGTTTACGGCACCGACAAGGAGCAGGAGACCATTAATAAGGTATTCCCCACCTGCAACAACATCTCTGTGGACTATGCGATCATGGAGAAGGCAGAAGAAATCTTCGTCTATCCCGCAGAGTTTGGATGGAGTGATTTAGGTTCTTGGGGTTCACTGCATGAGCACGTAGAGTTAGACATGTACAACAATGCCATTATCGGTGAGAACGTGAAGGTGTTTGAGTCTCACAACTGCATGATTCACACGTCACAAGAGAAAAAGGTTGTGGTGCAGGGTCTGGACGGTTACATCGTAGCAGAAAAGGACAACACACTGCTCATCTGTAAACTGGAAGAGGAACAGCGCATCAAACAGTTTAGCGAAGATTAATAACTCAAGTTTCGGATTTGTGTAAACATCCACGAGCGAGTATCCACGAAACATCCCTACACCGTGGATAATCGCTTGTGGATAAAAACATAAAAGCCATATACGTTGTTATGCGTATATGGAAATACGCACACACTTTGCCGACAGCGCACTGGAAACCATCAGAACCGTGCTGTTACACCTAGGCATCCCCTACTCCGACCTGAAGTGGGTGGACATACTCTTCTACCTCCTCTTTCTGATACTCATATCACACGCCACAGGATACATAGTAGGGAAACTACTCACATGGAGCTACCCACTATGGAGCAGCCAACGCTTCACACGATTTCTGAGTCGCGAACAAATCGCCCCATTCTCCCACCTACTTCCACCCGTCATCATCGTACTGTTCCTCCCCTTCGCCTTCACGGGCAGCAGCGGAGCACTCATGGTCATGGAACGAATGGCCAACATATACCTTATTATAATAGCCACCCTACAGGTCAACAAAATTCTAGCCAACGTACACGGCGTGCTCAACGGTTTTCTAGCGCAACTAGGGCAAATCATACTCGTCTTCATCGCCGCCATCATCTGCATTTCCATCCTCATCAACCGCTCCCCCATCAGTCTCTTCACCGGGCTGGGAGCATTTGCCGCAGTACTATTATTGGTATTCAAGGACACCCTACTAGGCTTCGTAGCAGGAGTATTTCTAACGAAGGACGACATGGTGCGTCCGGGTGACTGGATAGAAGTCTCCGGAAGCAGCATCAACGGCATCGTAGAAGACATCTCACTCACCACTGTGAAGGTACGCAATCTCGACAACACCCTCGTCACCATCCCCCCCTACACTCTCCTCACCGGCACCTTCATCAACTGGCGCGCCATGAAGGAAGCCGGCACACGCCGGATACTCTTTTCGCTCACCATACGTCCCGACTCGATTGTAGAGTGTTCGTCGGAGATGTTGTCGGAGATGAAGATTCGCTATCCCGCGATACGGGAATATGCTGAATCAGAAGATGTAACGACAGCCGAGCGCAACAACGGTTACCTAGCGACCAACCTAGGTTTGATACGTCTATGCATGACGCATCTGCTGACGCACCATCCATTGATAGATGAAAAAGAGCGACTCATGGTGTACACACTTCCTCCCAACACCTATGGTATCCCGTTACAAGTATACGCCTTCACCACACTCACCAAGTGGGAGCCATACGAAAGCCTCCTCTCATCGCTCCTGGCAGAGTTTGTTTTAATGACCCATCGTTTTCACCTCCGAGTATTTCAACCGCAAGGAGAATACACCGTGAATTGACGCAAGAATCACGAGAG
>CAYSOK010000021.1:0-14864 GCA_964432645.1 uncultured Bacteroidaceae bacterium
TGGCTCTCTCGTGAATGATTACCTTTTCAAAAAAACATCCACGTTCCTACACGATGGAAGGAACGTGGATGCTTATTCATTTACTAGGGAGGAATTCCTCCCCGGAGAATTCATTAATTATTCCCAGCCGGAGCAGCAGGCTCAGATGCCGGAGCAGCACTCTGCTCAGCTGCAGCAGGAGTAGACTGCTTGTCGGCAGCACCCTCTTCGGCAGAAGACGCTGCAAAACCCGGAATGTTGTTCGGGTTGGTCGCATTCTGCTCAACAGACTGCATCATGATGGAGTCTGAAGATGAAGCACCCGGAAGTACGTGAGAAATAGCCACAGCAAACACTACCATGAGAGCTGCCAATGTCCAAGTCAATTTTTCAATAATGTCGGTCGTCTTACGAACACCCATAATCTGATTAGATGCCGAAAAACCGGAAGCCAAACCGCCTCCCTTAGACTCTTGAATCACCACGATTAAAATCATCAAAATCGCTGCGATTACGATTAGAATTTCAAGAAATGTGTACATGTCTTAGTATATTTATTTTTTATTTGTTATTATCAATTTCTCCAAATATCGGATTTGGTCTGCAAAGTAACGATTTTTTTTCGGATATTTCAAGGAAAGTTTACGAATAATTTCAATTGCCTTCAAATATCTGCCCTGTTTTATGTAAATTGAGGCCAAAGTCTCGGTAAAAATGCCATCATCGGCATCAACATCGAGTTGTGGCTCCAATATGGGTTCGTACGTATCTTCACCGCCCAAATACATGCGATCGTCGCTTTCGTGCTTTTCCAAAAAACTGTCTATGAGTCCCTGACCTTGCAATGGAACATCCGTGACATCGGGCATGGATTCCGATTCCATCTGCAAAAGATATTGCATGTAGTCGGTGGTGGCTTCCAGGGGAGACGGTGTTCTGCGAACCGGATGAACCTCCTCGGGAACTGCCGATTCACCTTCCGACACAACCGGAGAACCCTCCGGTGCAGAAGAGTCGTCCTCGGAAGCTACAACAGAATCTTCCGGAACAGCCGACTCACTTTCAATAACGGGAGCATTCTCCGAAGCAGATGCACTCTCCGAAACCTGAAGACCTTCGGACACAGCGGAAGTATTCTCCGAAGCAAAACGAATCACCCCTTCCGGTTGAACTTCCTCTTCTACCGTTTCTTCCGGTTCCTTTGTCGCGGCTAGAACAGGATTGCGCGTATCCTCCTCTTCCTCGCGAACAGGAGGTGTACACTCCCCTACCGGAGTGTTCTGCACCAAGTGATACAAGAGACGTCTATCAAAGATATAGAGAGCTGAAATATGCAGCTGCTCCTCAAAACGAGGATCGTTCAAGCGCTTGAGATTCTGCAAATAGAGCAGGTGCACCGTTTGGAAGTAGGGATACTCCACAAGAAGGTCCTCCAAGTACTTGAGCGATAGAGCATCCATACTCTCCGGATGTTTTATGTATTCTGTTAGTTTCTTTATCATACCTTTACCAGTTAGCTACTGTGGCGTTGAATATTTGGTCTACTATATCTTTTACCATCTGGGTTACCAACTCCTCTTGTACGGAAGTGAGCTGCTGTGAAGAATCGTAATCCTGTGTGGCAGAGAACTGACGTTCGAAGTCCTCGGAGTGGTTGGTGTTGTTCGTGAAACGTACATTTACCGTCATCTTCAACTGCGTCTGCGATGAATAACCCGATGCCGATACACCTTTATTAAACTGATCGTACCCGACAATCTCACCCGATATCACCAAATCTCCGTTGCGCTTCACCTGCTGCAAACGCGTCTGCGAGGCAAAGACATCCGCCAAACGGTTGTTGAACATAGACTGCATGGGCGCCCATACGTACGTGGAACGAATCGGAAAATCGTTCAACTGTATGCTCTTCACCTTTGTATAATCAATGGACGCACCGTTAAACTTATACGATATGCTACACGACAACAGTATGCCGACAGCCGACAATGTGAGTATGCCGACCGATGTTCTATTCATAATCCGTTGTATCCAACCCATATAATTTTATCTTTCTAAAGAGCGTTCGCTCCGGTACGCCTAAGTCCAGTGCTGCCGCTTTTTTATTACCATTGCAACGGCGCAGAGCCGCTACGATATCTTTTCTACTCACTGTGGCAGCCTTGGCAGGTGCCGACGCTTTTTCCTCTACCGTCTCTACGGGAACTTCCGTAACCTCTTGAGCATCCGCCTCTTCGGCATCGTAGTACTCTTCGGCGTCCACAATATTATTGTCGACATACGAGGTGGTGGTCGGTAGCAATTCCTGCGTGGAAGCACTCGGCATGCCCATCTGCTCCTCCAGTTTCTTTACGGACTTCTGCAGGTCCTTCACTTGTTGCGAGAGTGTGGCAAGCATCAGGAAGATGTGTTCCCGCTCCGTGCGATACTGCGGTTCCTCTGTACGTTTGTCGCTACCGAACCCCAATGTGGCAATCTCATGTCCCGCTTGCACATCGGGCACAAAGGAGTCCAGTATCTCCGGCGTGATGACACGTTCCTTGGAGACAACCGAAATCTGCTCCGTTACATTCTTAAGTTGACGGATGTTGCCCGGCCATGGATAGTTCATGAGACGTTCCAGCGCCTGTGGCGTCAATTCCACCATCGGCATGTGATAACGTTCCGAAATCTCAAACGAGAACTTGCGAAAGAGCAAGGGGATATCCTCCTTGCGATCACGCAATGCCGGCACACGGATGGGGATGGCGCTCAAACGATAATAAAGATCCTCACGGAAAGTACGTTCCGTCACAGCCTTCATCATGTTTACGTTGGTCGCCGCCACGATGCGAACATCTGTTTTGCGCACTTCGTTGCTACCTACACGGATGTACTCTCCGTTCTCCAGCACACGCAACAGACGGGCTTGTGTGGCGAGAGGCAACTCACCCACTTCGTCCAGGAAGAGTGTGCCGCCGTTGGCTGCGCCGAAGTAACCCTCGCGCTCCCCTATCGCACCCGTAAAGGCACCCTTTTCGTGTCCAAAGAGTTCGGCATCGATAGTGCCCTCCGGTATGGAGCCGCAGTTGATGGCAAAGTACTTCTTACCCTTGCGGCTACTATTATCATGTATAATTCTAGGAATCACCTCCTTACCAACACCGCTTTCGCCCATAATCAGCACAGACAAATCGGTGTTTGCCACTTGAAGCGCGGTATCTAAAGCTCTATCCAATTGCTCCGATTTTCCCACCACTCCGTAGCGTTGTTTTATCGTTTGTAAACTCGATTCCTGTTTCATTATTATCTTTTCTGCTATAATCGAATTCAAAGGTACAAAAAAATTATGAAATCTGCGCCCTTAGAATCAGAATTTTCTATATTGAAGCTTCTTTTCGCCCTGACTGAGCCACATTTGGTCGCCGCTGAGCTGTTCTATGGCGTAACTTTCCCGAAGATGCGTGATGTAGAAAAGTTTCAACGGTTCGGGGGTGGTGTAGAACGGATTGGTGTCATCGGAGGCGCTGGCAAAGTCGTAGACGAAGAGCGAATCGGAGGTGTGTGTATAGTGCGCATAGACATTCAGATGCGACGTACTACCCACGCTGTAATACAGGGCGATGCCCCTACGAAACCCCACATAAAGGCGTTCTCCCTTTACCTCTTTCACGGAGGATTGGGCGTCTTCCTGCACCGACACCAACTGCCAGTTGCCGTCTAGGTCGCCATCATTGGGTGCCTTGTCACAAGCACACGTTGCGGATAGGATAAGGAGAGAGGCGGAGATTTGCTTTATCATTTCTTTTTACTTTTTGATGGAGTTACGGTAAAATGCTTCGTCACACTCAATTGCACACCGAGGGAGCGTCCGTAGATACCTCCGTAGTCGTAGCCCAGACCGCACAGATATTCCAGTCCGTAACGAGAGTGGGTGTAGCGCACTTCGCCCATCCAGGAGTGTTGATATTTCACCTCCGTAAAGGGGTTGGCATAGGTGCCCCAATTCTCGCTGTAGGTGTAGAGCATGCGGTAGTGGAGATTGCGCAACGGGTCTCCGCTGATGCCGAAATGGTGGGCATTGACTCGGTTGTTCTGAAACTTGATGCTGCCGTTCGTATTATAAATAGGTGATGTGATCAGCGGGTTGCCTATCGCCATTCCCCAGTGTTGCCATCCGGAATAGGAACCGTGGTTGTAGTAGTTGTCACGTCCGTAGATGCCTTCCGGCATGTTGTCCGATTTGTCGTGATAGACGGCACCGGACTGATCGCGGGTGATGAAGTGTTCGTAGACCACTCGGTTTACGTATTTGAAACGGGGTACTTCTACCTCGATTCCGCTCAGATGATCGTACACTCCGTACTGCACAAAAAACATGCTATGATCTTCGAAAAAGCGTTCACCGTAGAACGCCACCTTGAAGTCTTTTCCGTAATACTGCAAACGTATGTTCGTACTACCCAGCACATTCCCCATAGTGTTCTTATAAGTACCGTCGGTCATGTCGCTGCCCGACAAGAGGAGCACATCTATCCAGTTCTTGAATCTCAAACTCGGTTTATAAGAGGGAACAAGTATATAGGAACCGTTTGCATTCTGATCCCCCCAGCGCGACACATACAGATTGTGAATCTCTCCTCCGAACTGTTGTCCTATCTGCACTCCAAACTCTAGGGTGAGCGGAAATTTCTCCTCTTTTCCGAACTTCCAGAAAAGTTGCTTCTCGTGATAAAGCACGTTCTTGGCGTACGTGGCGTTATTGGTGATACGGCTCTCCTGCCAATTGCCATCGGTAAACATGCCATAGGCGATGGAGAACTTCCACTTCCACCACCCCTTGGTCCACGGGAAATTGAAGTAGTCCACATCGACGCGAATCTGTGGTATGGGATGTGCATTGATTCCCATACACATATTTCCCATCGTCAATTCGGGGGTGCGCAGTACCGGATCACGCTCTTTGCTACCCACCGTGAGCGTCGTCAACTTATACTTAAGTTCGGCATACGCCTGCTGTATGAAGAAATCGGAGGTGCTGTGCGTGGCTGCCAACACGTCCAATCCATATCCCCAACGCCATACCTTATCGGAGTCGTTCTCCAAGGAACGTGAAAGGGCGGCGCGCATATAGCCCGATTGGGGCTCTGTGGACTCCACACCGTAACGGTTGCTGCTCAACCAGAAAGGTGCGTAATCGCCGTCGCTCTGCGTGGTGGATAGTTGCACGTCGGCTTCCACGCCCTGCCATATACGGGGCGTCTGTGCGGTAGCTTCGTGTGTAGCCATCCAGGCTACGGTAAGATATATCAAGGGTTTCTTCATCTAGTATTTATCTGTTTTACAATAGGATGTCTTGCAGCTCGCTCAGTGCTTCTATGGTGGCATCGGGCACGCGTTCGTCTACCTCTTCACTTCCCCACCCCAGTCCTTTAATCCACACGGCACGACAACCGATGGACTTTGCGGGTTGGATGTCCTTGGAGAAGGAGTCGCCCACCACGACCACCTCTTGAGCGTCGAGTTGCAGAGCCTCAACCCCCAGTTGGAAGATGGCAGGATCCGGCTTGCGCACTCCTACTACGGCAGACTCTACCACATCCCTAAAATAGCCGGAGAGACCGAACTCTTCCAGCACGGTGTGTATGTTGCCATAGAAGTTGGTGACCAGCACCAGTGGGTACTTCTTGACAAGTGCATCGAGTGTCACACGGTGTTTTGCCACCGTTTCCTGCACGTAGTTATGGCAGTGACGCACAATCAGTTGTCCTTTCTCCGCTACGGGATAGTCGGATGGCAATGCTCCGTTGTCCACCAAATAGCGCAACTCTATCTCCACCTTGGCTTCCAGCAATCGGAAGAAGGTGAAATCGGGCTTCACAATGGGCGTACGAGCCAACGTACGTTCGCCGTGTACATAGGCATCGCGAAATGCCTCTTTGTTCACCGGAACCTCGGCATCCCGGTATCCGTTCCAGAGCACTTCGCTCCAGTGAATAGCGGGCGTATCGATGGTGCCGCCATAGTCGAGAATCACCCCCTTTATATTATCTAAACGAATCATATTCTTATTTATTTTCTTTTGATACTGAATGATTTCCCACCTTCATGAGCGCCATACCGATGGCGGTGAAGATGATTTCACGCACTCTACAGATGATACCGATAAAGACACCATAGCTGGCAGGAATCGCCAACTTGCCTACCGACATGGCAAAACCTCCCTCGCGTCCTCCTACTTGCATGGGGATGAAGAACAGCATATTGGCAAACAGAGAGGTGAATGCCATGATGAGGATGCAGCGCAGAAAGGTGACATCGCTGTGGAAAATCATCAGGATGAAGTAGACTTCCAAACAACTCGCCACGCGTCCGAAGAATTCCAACAGCAGGGTGCTGAGGAAGGTGGTGCGACTCTGCGAGTGCAATTCGGTGATTTGTTGATCGATGGTCTCTATGCTCTCTCGTTTCTCCTCACGCAATCGTCGGATGGGGCGCTTCACGAAGGGGATGTGGGCACAAAGGTTCAGGAACTTCATCACAAATCCTGTGCGATAGCCCACCATAAAGAAGTAGAGTCCCGCACTGCAGAACACACCTACTACGGTGAGCAGTATCCCCATGAACACATCTACCTCCTCGGTGAAAAGATAGAGAAAGATGGAGGTGAACCAGAAGAGGAAGTGACAGAAAGTGTGCATCATGGTGAAGAGTATCACCGATGAAGAAGCACGCTTGCCTCCCACGCGCGGCGTCAGTTCCATTATCTTGTATGGCTCCGAACCTACCAGTCCACCCGGAGTGGCACTGTTGAGTGCAAAACCGGTAATCATAATCTTATAGAGCCACCAAAAGGAGAAGGGAACGGCGCCTGAAGAACGAAGGATGAGCCACCAACTGCATGTATTCAGCATATAGAGCACGGGCCATAGCGCCAGTATCGCTACAAACCACCATCCCGCCGTACACAAGTCGTGCCACACCTGCGACCAACTTACTTCGAAGGTTACCAACATGATAACCACGGCAACTATACCGAATAGGAAGAATATATTTCTATACTTTGCCTTCACACTGTTTCCTCTTTAACGGTTTGTCACAATTCCCTCCGACTTCTTTGTCAACAGGCGCACCATAGCCGCTGCAGCATCGTCGCTACAGATGGAAAACGATGGCCAATCATTGAAATCGATGATACGAAAATCGCCCTGTGCATTCACTATAGCATCTCCGCCATAGATGGGACAAGAGAGCACATGCGCCGCCCGATGACACGTCTCCTTGAAGGTCATCTCGTCCACATCGTAACCCTTAGGCACTCCGTTGATGCGCTCCAATCCATACTTGCCCGCACGAATGTCGGGACGATACCAATGGAAGAAATCGGTACCCTCTACACCGTAGAATTTTACGATATCTCCCTTGAGATGTTCGCACACCACCACCCGAGTGATGCCGCGACGGTACATGTCCATGCCCTCCTTCCACAAGGTATCCACGTCTTCGCAATAGACCACATCATTGGCTGCCTGCGCACATGCATCGGCTCGTTTCAGCCAGCAAGCGGCATCCTTGCGCACACGCCACTGCTCACAGAGCATCTCGAAACCTTCTATCGTATCTATCATAGAGGTCAACGGCATAGGGATGTCGTGCTGCATGAAGAGATCTGTCATAAGATAGCGGTTGGCCTGACGAATGCCTACCACCGGATTCAGCACCTTCACGCCGAGCGCTTCCTGCGCTTGTAGGTAGTTCAGCACCTCCTCGCCACGAGCCATGGAGAAGATAACATCTGCCCGCTCTTTATTATTAATAAGGTGTACCGTGTCTACCATAGAGACCTCTGCCCCCGTGGCTCGCAACTGTTCCACCAGTGTCGACAATATATTCAAATCCTTGTCTACCGAATTGGGAGAAAAGCGTTCCTCCCGCTGTACACACACTATCCTCATGCCTGTCCTTTTAAGTATTCCTCTGCCTTGGCAATGTCTGCAGCATGGTCTACATCCAAGATTTTACCCATGGGATATGCCAACAAATGACACCCATGCGCCACTAGTCCACGCTGGAACTCACGCATGCGTACCTTGCCGCTCGCCATACAATCGCGAAGCACTTCGATGGCTATCGGCGTAAGACAGTAGATACCTCCCGAGATGTACTTACACTCCGAAGTATGGGCCACTTCGCTTGCCTCAAACTTAGCCCTGGTATCGTGGAAACCCGTGATACGACGGTCGGCATCCGTACTCACGTAGAGCGGAGACTCATCGTCAATATAGTCCGTCACCGCCATCATACCGTCTGCTCCACTTGCGCGAAAGGCCTCTATGTAGTCTGCGAATTCTCCCTCGCGAAAGATGGTATCCACCGTAGTCAGGCAGAAAGGTCCGTCTGCGAGATAGGGAGCCAACTCATTGAAGCTGTGCATACTGCCCGCCGTGGTCTTCACCACCACGCGCAACGGCACCTCCGTATGCAGTGTTTTGAGGTGTTCTTGAACCCGTGTGGTAAGGTTGTTGACGATTACGACAATCTCCTCGGCACCACACTTGGTAAATATTCGTATCAGTCGGTCTATCAGGCACTCGCCGCCAACGCGTACCAAGGGCTTGGGAGCCTGCACGCCCTCTTGTGCCAGGCGCGAACCCTCTCCGGCTGCTATGATTGCAAATTTCATATTCGTTTGTTTCAGTTGTATAAGCGATTAATCCTCATCCGTCGGAGCATCCAACTTCAGTTTATCACTATCGTCGCGATGCTCTTTGTAGAGTTTGCGCAGCGGGTTGGCATGTGCCTCATCGTAGCGTTGACGATTGCGATAGATATCGATGGCTGCATAGACCGCCTGGCGCATGGAGGTTTCATCGGCAATGCCTTTACCTGCCAGGTCGTAGGCCGTACCGTGATCCGGAGAAGTGCGAACAATCGGCAATCCCGCCGTATAGTTGATTCCCTGCGTCATGCTCAGTGCCTTAAAGGCTGCCAATCCCTGGTCGTGGTACATGGCGAGCGTTGCATCGAAATGTGTGTAGGCACCACTGCCGAAGAAGCCGTCTGCCGGATAGGGGCCGAAGCACCCAATACCCTCCTTGTTCAGAGCCTCGATGGTCGGGATGATTACCTCCTGCTCCTCCTTGCCTATCAGTCCATCGTCTCCTGCATGAGGATTCAGTGCAAGGATGGCGATGCGAGGACCGGAAATCATGAAGTCGCGTTTGAGCGATGCGTTCAAGATATGTACCTTCTCCTTGATAGCCTCCGGTGTAATAGCCTCCGCCACCTCGCGAATAGGCTTGTGAGTGGTGACCAACGCCACACGCAGCGGTTGGATGCCTTCTGCATTGTCTGCCGTCATCAGCATCATAAGAGCCTTATTGCCTTCTCCGACTTTCGCCTCGATGTATTCCGTATGACCGGGAAAATGGAAGTCATCACTCTGGATGGTTTTCTTGTTGATGGGGGCTGTCACCAGCACATCAATCTTGCCCTCGGAATAATCGGCAAGGGCTCTTTCGAGAGATTTGAGTGCCGTAGCACCACTCTCCGGAGAGGGTTGTCCGAACTCAATCTTCACTTCCTCATCGTAGCATGAGATGAGATTAAGTTTACTGTGTGATGCCTGTTCCGGCTCATTTATAATGGTGAACTGTGTTTCCAATTCCATAGCTTTGCTGTGGTACGCTGCCGCCTTTGGCGAACCGTACACGATGGGGGTACAGAGATCCATCATCATGGGGTTGGCAAAGGTCTTGAAGATGACCTCGTAGCCCACTCCGTTCAGGTCGCCCTGGGTGATGCCCACCTTTATCTTGTCTTTCTCCATATTCTAAATTAGGTATATAGTATATTTTTATTATTTCTTTTTCTTGGGTAGTTCCAGAGTGTAGAGTGTAGCCTCCATTCTGCGAATGAGTCCACGCTTCATCTTTTCGGGTGCATATACGAATCCTTCTACCACCACCACTCGATTGTTCACGGTGTCCACACGAGAGTGACTCACGAAGGGACCTCCCATGCAGTCATTCTCCATCTGCCACAGACCGCGCATCTCGCAGGCGTATTGCTTCTGCACGGTAATGGGTTCTACCGTCACGGTTGTGGTGTCGGTGGCCATGTACATGTTGGGCATTTCGCCGGGAATGTTGGCTTTCATAAAGGAATCGCGTTTGGCTATCATGCGACTGCGCTCGAAGTCCTGCGGACCTTCGTAAGGATAGGAATACATGCAGATGTTGACGAGTGCGGTAGCTGTGGCAGAGCTGGACCAAAAGAAGTCTTCGCCACGCTTGGTGCTCTGAATTTCGTCGGGAGCATAGAGGGTGCAGTCGAACAGTTCATCGGCGAGTTCGCTCACCTTCTTGCTGTATTTCTTGCGGAGTTGTGCTATCTGTCGGTTCATCTCCGCGCTGTTGAAGAAGCGGAGGATGGCGGGACGATTGCGCTCTACGAAGTTGACGAACTCCTCTGCACTGGGCGATGTTATCACCATAATCATCTGATTGGTGGCGTATTCATCGCGCACGTACTTATATTTTGTGGTGGTATAGATACTCTTGTCGATATCCACCACTACGATGTTTCGGAAGATGTTGAGGATGTTGTTGAACCCCTTTGGGTCTATGTGCGATATATGAAAGGAGTTCTCGGGCTGTGGCAGTCCGGGGATGTCGGTTGCCAACACTCCGTAGATGGCTTTTCCGGCGGGTTGTTCCCACAGGTTCTCCGGGATTACCACGAGGACCTCGTAAGGGCGTCCGCTGGCTGCGGGCTTCATCATACCCCCGCTGTTGTTGGAGTTGCATCCGCTCAACAGAAGCAGACTCAGGAGAACAGCTCCTTGTGCCACTCGTTTTATTCTGATTATTAGGGCTTTCATATTCTTATTTTTTTAGTTCTTTCGTACCGAATTTTAGTTCCACTCCCTGCTGCTTAGCGGTACTCAGGAGTCCGCATGCGGCTTTTATGTCCTCGCCTCTGGAGGCCCGTATCGTAGTGAAGATGCCATGCTTGGTGAGGTAGTCTCGGAAGGCCGTCATGGTGTCTTCATCGGCACCGTCCAGGGGGACGATGGGGATGCGATGATAGCGTATCAAGTTGACGCGACAGTCGAGTCCGCGGAGTAGTTGTGCCACGCGTCTGGCGTCTGCCGGGGTATCGTTGACCCCCTTGAAGACTATGTATTCAAAGGAGAGACGTCGCTGATGCGAGAAGTCGTAACTGCGCAGCAGTGTCACGAGGTCCTCTATGGGGTATGCCTTCTCTGCGGGCATGAGTTGGAGTCGTTGCTCGTGTGAGGATGCGTGCAGACTGATGGCCAGGTGGCAGTCGGATTCATCGAGGAAGCGCCGGAGTCCTTTTTTGAGTCCCACACTGGAGAGTGTGATGCGTTTGGGGCTCCAGGCATAGCCTTGTGGATGTGTAAGTATTTGGATGGCTTTGAGAACCTGATCTACGTTGTCGAGGGGTTCTCCTTGTCCCATAAAGACGATATTGGTAAGTTTTTCTCTTTCCGGAAGTGCGTATATTTGGTTTAGGATTTCGGTGACGGAGAGGTGTCCGGAGAATCCTTGTTTGCCGGTCATGCAGAAGAGGCAGTTCATTTTGCAGCCTACTTGTGATGATACGCAGAGGGTTGCGCGTTCTCCATCGGGTATGTAAACGGTTTCTATATAGGACCCTTCGGGTGTTTTATATAGATATTTTTTTGTACCGTCGCTGCTGGCGGCGCATTCTTCGGGTGCATGTGCTCCCACTTGATATTGTTGTGCCAATTTCGCTCGATTTTGGAGCGAGAGGTTGGTCATTTGGTCTATGCTGCTTACGTGCTTCTCATAGAGCCATTGTGCTATTTGGCGCGCGGTGAACGTGGGCATTCCCAGTTGCGTCACTATGGTTTTCAGCTCTTCGGGTGTTTTGCCCAACAGGGCGTGATGTTCTATATCCATTGCTTCTTTTTTCTCTTATGGGCGCAAAGATAGTAAAAAAGTGGCGTTGTGCCAAACAAATTTAGGAGTTTCACTCCTTTTTCGTTCATTTCGGGGAGATGTATCCACGAGAGAGCCATCCACAATATAGGGACGCTTCGTGGAGCGTCCTCAAAAAAACCGGTTCGTGATACATGCCGCATGGTTTTATGATTCGTGGATGTACCTTTAAAGATTCAGCTCCCGAACCTGCTGCTGTTGCTCCGGAGTAAGAGATGTAGGGAGTTTCACCTGAATGGTCAGGATAAGGTCCTTCACCGTACCGTCCGCACGCTTGCCACCCTTGCCCGCCAAACGCATCTTTGTGCCCGGCTGAGTACCCGGTTTTATCTTTAGACGTACCGCGCCCTCCGGAAGTTTCAATTTTATCTCACCGCCCAAGAGTGCCAACGTAAGACCTATGGTAATCTGTGTGTTCGTAACCGATGGCTCCGTATGGCAACCGCCGCCACATCCACCCTGCCTACCGGCACCACGATTGAATCCTCCACCGCCAAACATCTGTTTGAAGAAATCGGAGAAGCCACCTCCGCCTCCCATCCCTTCAAACTGAGAGAAATCAAAGCCACCGCCACTGAAATCCTGACGGAATCCACCTCCCTGCTGCTGCATCTGCTCCGCTTCCTTCCAGCGTTCCCCATACTGATCGTAGAGTTTTCGCTTCTCGGGATCACTCAAAACCGTGTTCGCCTCCTGCAACGCCTGAAACTTATATTGAGCCTTCGGGTCGTCGGGATGCAGGTCCGGATGGAACTGTTTTACACGCTTCTTGTATGCATCCTTAATCTTCTCCTGTGGGGTGTCTTTTGCCACTCCCATAATCTTGTAATAATCAATAAATGCCATAATCGTACTTTTTTTCTTATAAAACAACAAGTTTAATGCCATAGTCACTTGTTTTTCGTTAAAAAAGAACTAATTTTGTGCCATGAAGCACATATTAAAGATAATCGGAACCGGAGACGTACACGGATCTTGCTTTCCGTACGACTTTGTAAACAGACTGCCCGTACAGGGGAGTTTAGCGGCTGTGGCTGCCAAAGTGGCACGGGTACGCAAGCGCTACAAGGAGGACTTGATTGTGGTGGACTGTGGCGACCTGTTGCAGGGGCAACCGGTTCCCTACTATTACAACTTTGTGGACACCAAGTCCCCACACCTCCTAGCCGATATTTACAACGATATAGGCTACGATGCTATGACCATAGGCAACCACGACCTGGAAACGGGACACGAAGTGTATGACCGATGGCGCTCGCAATGTAAGTTCCCTATTTTGGCTGCCAATGCGATAGATGTGAATACGGGAGAGCCTTATTTTCAGCCGTATGTCTCGATGGTGCGTAACGGATTGAAGATTGTGATATTGGGACTTACCACCCCTTGTATCCCCTACTGGTTGCCCCGTCCGCTGTGGGAGGGTATTCGTTTCGAGGACATGTTGTCTTCGGCACGCAAGTGGATGTCAATTATCCGGGAGAAAGAGTGCCCGGACTTGGTGATAGGTCTCTTCCATTCCGGCAAGGAAGGGGGTATAGAAGCGGGCGAACTGAAAGAGAATGCTACTCTACAGGTGGTGACCGAGGTGCCGGGATTCCATTTGGTGATTTACGGACACGACCACATGCGTCGCTGTGAGCGTATTCTGAACAAGGAGGGCAAAGAGGTGGTGTGTCTCAATCCAAGTGACAAGGCGCGCTGTATAGCGGAGGCGCACATAGAAGTGTACACCCGCACCAAACCCGGTGAGGTCTTCAGCCCTTCGGCAGAGAATCGTCCGGAGGTGAGCCGCATCAATATTCTCGCTCGTATTTCCGACATCACGGACATGATTGATCCAGAGGATCGTTTCGGCATTAAATATCAGGATGCATTCCATGCGGTGGATACTTTTGTGATGCAACAGGTGGGCACGTTGCTGCGCCCCATGCGGTCGCGCGATGCGTTCTTTGGTCCATCAACATACATCGATTTTATCCATTCCTTGCAGTTGGAGATTTCGCAGGCAGATGTATCCTTTGCTGCCCCCCTCTCCTTTGACGATTCGCTACACGAGGGGGCGCTATATGCTTCGGACCTGTTTAAGTTGTATCGATACGAGAATCCGTTGTACAAGTTGCGGATGACGGGACGTGAGATAAAGAACTACTTGGAAATGAGCTACGATTTATGGACGGAGCGGATGCTGACGCACGAGGATCACATCATCCGATTCCTTCCGGACACACTGCAGAACGCTCGTCCTTCGCTCGCAAACCTTTTTTACAATTACGATTCTGCGGCGGGCATTCGATACACGGTAGATGTCCGGAAGCCTATGGGCGAGAAGATTCAGATACTCTCCATGGGGGACGGTTCTCCGTTTTACCCGGATCGGGAGTACGTGGTGGTAACGAGTAGTTACCGTAGCAACGGAGGCGGTGAGTTGATGATTAAGGGGGCGGGTATTCCGCACAACGAACTTGCGAACCGCATGGTGGGAGCTACGGCGAAGGACATGCGTCACTACCTTTTGCAGTACATTCGAGAGAGGGGCGAGATTTTTCCTGTGTGTCGCAACGAGTGGAAATTCATCCCGGAGGATTGGGCGGAAGAGGCGATTGAAAAGGATCGGAAACTGCTGTTCCCGGGGTAAAAAGAGCCATCCACGAATCATAAAACCATGCGACATGTTCCACGTGCCGGGTTTTTGAGGACGTTCCACGAAACGTCCCTACACTGTGGATACCCGCTCTTGTATATATTCGCCATCCGGATGGGTTGACATCCACCCGGTAGGGACGTTTCGTGGAACGTCCTCAAAAACCCGGTTCGTGATACATCCCGAATAGGGTTCCCATCCACGGTGCATACCTCGCAGTATATAGTGCATAAAAAGATAGTGATTTCGCGATAAAAAAGTCCAATGTTTTGTTC
>CAYSOK010000022.1:0-14820 GCA_964432645.1 uncultured Bacteroidaceae bacterium
TTTTAATTTTCTAATCACTTCTTTCAAACAGTGTGCAAAGATACATCATTTTTGCTACACCAACAAACATTTCGATGTTTTTTTCGCTATTTTATTGCATTTTACCTCCTTATGACCCTATTTTTCGATGGTTACACGCGAAAATGCGGGGGAATCGATATCGCAGAATTCTTTGTCAAGATATTTAAAGTATCCGGTGATACCTATCATGGCTGCATTGTCTGTGGTGTAGCCGAACGGTGGGATATAAATTTTCCATCCATATCTGCGGGCATGGTCGTGAAAGGCATTGCGGAGTCCGTTGTTGGCGGATACACCTCCGGCTACGGCTACGTGCTTTATACCGGTGTCCTTTACGGCTTGACGCAATTTCTTCATCAGTATTTCTACTATGGTGTGTTCCAGGCTGGCTGCCAGATCTTCCTTGTGGTGCTCTACGAAGTCCGAATCTTCTTTCACTTGGTCGCGAAGGAAGTAAAGGAAGGAGGTTTTGAGTCCGCTAAAGCTGTAATTATACCCATCGATATTGGGTTTGGCAAACTTGTAGGCATCAGGGTTTCCTTGACGTGCAAGTTTATCTATGATGGGACCTCCGGGATATCCCAGTCCCATCACCTTGGAACATTTGTCGATGGCTTCTCCGGCGGCATCGTCTATGGTTTGACCCAAGACCGTCATCTTGTTATAGGCGTCTACTCGGATAATTTGTGAATTACCTCCGCTCACCAACAAACAGATGAAGGGAAACTCGGGAGCATGATTGTCGTCATCGCTTTCTTTTATAAAATGCGCCAACACGTGTCCTTGCAGATGGTTTACATCTATCAAAGGAATACCGAGAGAGGCGGCCAGTCCTTTGGCAAAGGATACGCCTACCAAGAGCGAACCCATGAGTCCGGGGCCGCGTGTAAAGGCGATGGCTGAGAGTTGCTCGGTGGTAACACCGGCCTTCTTGAGAGCCGTGTCAACAACCGGCACCACATTCTGCTGATGGGCACGGGATGCCAACTCGGGTACCACACCGCCATAGGCCTCGTGCACAGCTTGTCCGGCAGTTACATTACTCAACAAGACTCCGTTGCGGAGTACAGCTGCCGATGTGTCATCACAACTGGACTCTATACCTAATATAATAACATCTTTCTTCTCCATTGCATTCTTTTCTTGTGCATTCTACGTTTTTGTCGATAAAATCGGAGATTAATAGGTCAATATTTCCAATCCCTCTTCGGTCATCACATAGGTATGTTCCCACTGAGCGCTTGGGAGTTCATCTTCGGTCACTACGGTCCAACCGTCTTCTTCGTCAATAAACACTTCCCATCCGCCCATGTTAATCATTGGCTCGATGGTGAACACCATACCGGGCACCAGGAGCATACCGGTACCTTTGCGGCCGTAGTGCACCACTTCGGGTTCTTCGTGGAAGTCCACTCCCACTCCGTGTCCACAGAGGTCACGAACCACGGTAAAACCGTTTTTATGAGCATGGTTAGCAATGGCATTACCCATATCTCCTACAAAGGTAAAGGGTTTACAAACTTCGGCTCCCAAGTCCATGCATTCTTTGGCCACCTCCACCAATCGTTGTTTTTCGGGGGTGGTTTTACCTATGATAAACATACGGGAAGCATCGGCGTAGTATCCATCAAGAATGGTCGTGCAGTCTACGTTGACAATATCTCCCTCTTCCAGAATCTCATCCTCACTGGGGATGCCGTGGCAAACCACCTCGTTGATACTGGTACATACACTCTTCGGGAAACCCTCGTAGTTGAGTGGAGCGGGGATACCACCGTGTTTGGTTGTAAAATCGTACACCAAGCGATCGATTTCTTCGGTTGCCATACCCTCGTGTATCTTCTCAGCCACCAGGTCGAGAACAGCGGTATTGAGCAATCCCGCCTTGCGGATGCCTTCAATCTGTTCGGGAGTTTTAATCAGTTTGCGTTTAGGAACCAAGTGTCCCATATCTTGGAAACGAAGGATTCGTTTATCCATCTCGGTGGGTACTTGTCCTTTAGGCACTACCCAATTTCTTTTTATCTTTGCTTTACCTAATTTCATTGTTCTCTATCTTATGTTATATTATTCTTGCTCTTTTGCTTGTTTACCGGATTTGTAGACCTCCCACATCCAGTATGCAAAGCCGATGACCACCAATACACCAAGTGCAATCTTGAAATATCCGCTGTATCGTTCTACGGATGCAATCACCAAGTCCTTGTCCGGAATGAGATAACCCAATGCAGCGAGTATAGAGTTCCACACGCCTGCACCGAGCACGGTGAAGAAAACAAATGACGGCATCTTCATCTTGGCCAATCCCGCCGGAATGGAAATAAGTTGACGCACGGCCGGAATGAGTCGTCCGATGAGGGTACTGATGGCACCGTGTTTATCAAAGTATTCTTCTGCATAAACCACCTTACGCTCGTTGATAAGCAGAAGGTGTGCCAACTTACTTTTTGCAAATCGATAGACGATGGGGCGTCCCAACCAATAAGCCAACCAGTAGTTTACCTGTGACCCAATCAGCGCACCAAGAGTGCCAAACAGCACCACAAGATATACATTTAGTGTTCCGGTTTGTGCGGCAATGTAGGCTGCCGGTATTATGATTATCTCCGATGGAAAGGGGATGAATGAACTTTCTATAGCCATAAAGAGGGTTATCACCCCGTAGTTCATGTTTTCCGCAATCCAATTATATAATTCTTCCATTTCTATTTTTAGTTTCTATTCAGCATTCAAGTAAAAGCGTTCCACCACATGTGCCACGCCGTCTGCATCGTTGGAGTGGGTGATGAAATCGGCGGCGGCTTTTACAGCCTCCTGTGCATTGTCCATAGCCACCCCGAGTCCGGCATATTTTATCATGGAGAGATCGTTGAAACCGTCTCCACATGCTATCATTTCCTCGCGTGTCATACCTATCTCCTCCAGAAGCACTGCAAGAGATTGCGCCTTGTCTATCCCCTTTGGGACTAGTTCCAGAAAGTATGGTTCGGAGCGATATACCTCCATGCGACCTTTGAGCACCTCGTACATCTCTTTCTCCAGACGTGCCAAACGTGTCTCCTCGCCCACTATCAGGCATTTCTCTACCGGAAAGGTCACAGCCTCCAAAAAGTTTGGTACCTTCTTTGTCTGCATCACATTCAAGATAGCCTCCTTTTGGACATACATATCATCCGGTGTTTCTGTTACCACATATTGATCCTCATACGTCACGATGGCAAAGTCATTCTCCTTGGCCATCTTATATAAATAAGGTAAGACCTCAGGGTCGAGCACTTTAGCATACATCACCTCTTTGGTAGCATAATTAATGATGTTGCCACCATTGTACGCCAATATGTATCCGCCGAAACGGTTCAGTTCCAACTTTTCGGCTATCGGCACTATGCCATACGTGGGACGTCCGGAAGCCAAGACCACCTTCAATCCTCTCTCTTGTGCCCGAATAAGCACCTCACGCGTGTGCTCCGTAATCTGCTTCTTACCGTTGGTCAGCGTTCCGTCCAGATCCAACACCAGAATCTTATATGCCATACTCTTTGTTGCTTGTTATTATTTTTTTTCGATTGTATCGATGATTTTACTTCTACTTTTCGTTTGTTTCCTCGATGATTTCGGCATCCTCTACATTCTCCTTGTTTGCCGCGGAGAACATGTTTTCATAGTTACGATAAGCCTTACGGAAGTAAATGCACTGAATCAACTCCACCGAGAAGAAGAGTATCATGGTAACACCCAAAAGGATGTATATGAAATCTTTGATGAAGTCGGGATTGAAGAGTATCAATGCTCCAACAACCAAGAAGAATACCGCCGGATAATAGTTGTAACTACTAATGATGGTCACCTTTCGCAACTGCAACAGACTGCGCAGCTGCATGCAGCCCGCCAAGAAGATGGCGATGCCTAACAGATACAACAGTGCTACCACAAATCTACCCGGGAACAGCAGCAGAGCGGCACCTGCCAACACACTACCAATACCCAACATCAAATTGAAGAAAAACGGATGCTTTATACCCGTTGCACTGTGCGCCATAAAGTAACTGATGATAGAGAAGAGACCGGGAAGCACAAACATCAACCCAATCACTTGTACCAAGATATCACCCATTTTATCGGGATACATCACCAACAACACACCTATGACAAGAGCGCCTATCGCCCGTATCATTCTACCTTTTATCAGATTCATTTCTGTTCTTACGTTTATTCAAATATACGTATTAATAACAATGCAAAGTTACTTCTTTCTCGGCAAACCACAAAAAAGTATCCGTACTATTTAAGAAACAAGGGGTGGAATTGCTCAAAAACAAACAACTCCACCTCTTTTTATTACTTGAATTTCGGATTTTACATCTTCATTGTACGCCCCGTTTCCGGAGTGATACAACGATAATGACTAAATCCGACCTTCCGAATTATTTATACTCATCCCAGCTCTTAATCGCTAAATCATCCGGTCCCTGAGAACAGAAGGCATTGATGAAAGCCGACGCCAAGCGCGGGTTGGTAATCAACGGAATATTCAAATCCACAGATGCACGACGAATCTTGTAACCGTTGTCAATCTCTCCTACCGTCAAATCCTTCGGAACATTAACGACCAAATCAATCTCCTTCTTGTGCAACATGTCGAGAGCCTGGGGTTGCCCCTCTTCGCTCGGCCAATAAACCAGCGTATTCTCAATACCGTTCTCGGTGAGGTAACGACTGGTTCCACCGGTAGCGTAGAGCTTGTATCCCTTCTTCACAAGAAGTGCCGATGCTTCCAACATCTCAGCCTTTTGCTTCGGAGTACCCGTAGAAAGCAGGATGTTCTTCTTTGGAACGCGCTGTCCTACAGACAACATCGCCTTCAACAACGCACCTGCAGAGGTGTCACCCAAGCAACCAACCTCACCGGTAGAAGACATATCCACGCCCAATACCGGGTCGGCATTCTGCAAACGGTTGAAAGAGAACTGACTCGCCTTGATACCCACGTAGTCGAAGTCGAAGAAGTTCTTGCTCAATTTCTCTACCGGAAGACCGAGCATCACCTTCGTAGCCAACTCAATCAAGTTCACCTTCAGCACCTTGCTGACAAACGGGAAACTGCGAGAAGCACGCAAGTTACACTCAATCACCTTTATCTCGTTCTCACGAGCCAAGAACTGGATATTAAACGGACCACTGATGTGCAACTCCTTTGCAATCTGTCCGGATATCTTCTTAATACGACGCACCGTCTCCACATACAACTTCTGCGCCGGGAACTGAATGGTAGCATCACCGGAGTGAACACCCGCAAACTCGATGTGCTCACTGATAGCATACGCCACAATCTCGCCGTCCTTGGCAACAGCATCCATCTCCACCTCCTTGGTGTTCAACATAAATTTAGAGATGACCACCGGATGCTTCTTGCTCACGTTGGCAGCCAACTTCAAGAATCGCTCCAACTCATCCTTATTGCTACATACGTTCATGGCAGCACCGGAGAGCACATACGACGGACGAACCAAAACCGGGAAGCCTACCTTTTCTATAAAGGCATCCACATCCTCCATGTTGGTAAGAGCACTCCACTCCGGCTGATCCACACCTATGCGGTTCAACATGGCGGAGAACTTCTCACGATCCTCGGCATTATCGATATACTTAGCCGAAGTACCGAGAATAGGTACACGCTCCTTGTCGAGACGCATCGCCAAATTGTTCGGAATCTGACCGCCGGTAGATACGATAACACCGTACGGAGTCTCCAAATCGAGGATATCGAGCACACGCTCAAAAGTCAACTCATCGAAATAGAGACGGTCACACATGTCGTAGTCCGTTGACACTGTCTCCGGGTTGTAGTTAATCATAACACTGCGATACCCCTCCTTGCGAATGGTATTCAATGCCTGCACACCGCACCAGTCAAACTCTACGCTGGAACCGATACGGTACGCGCCACTACCCAATACTACCACACTTCGACGGTCGTTTTCATACTTAATATCGCCGCCCACCCCACTATACGTAACATACAAATAGTTGGTCTGAGCCGGATACTCGGCTGCCAAGGTATCAATCTGCTTCACCACCGGAACGATGCCTAACTGCTTACGACGGTTACGAATCACCATCTGTGCATCGTCTATATCCATCTCACTCTCCATGCCTAGGGCGCGAGCAATCTGGAAGTCGGTAAAGCCCTGTACCTTTGCCTTACGCAACAAATCCTTGTCGAGCACATTGATGCTCTTTGTAGCATGCAACTCCTTGCTCGTATTCATGATGTTCTGCAACTTCTGCAAGAACCACTTATCAATCTTGGTTAACTCGTGAATCTGGTCTATGGTATATCCTTGGCGCAGCGCCTTGCTAATGACAAAGATACGCTTATCGGTAGGTTCGCGGAGAGCTGCATCTATATCATTGATAACAAGTTCCTTGTTCTCCACAAAACCGTGCATGCCCTGACCAATCATACGTAAGCCCTTCTGAATAGCCTCCTCGAAGGTGCGACCTATGGCCATCACTTCACCGACAGACTTCATGCTAGAACCCAGTTCCTTGCTTACACCACGGAATTTACCCAAGTCCCAACGAGGAATCTTGCAGACCACATAGTCCAACGCCGGCTCAAAGAATGCTGAGGTAGTGCGTGTTACAGAGTTCTTCAATTCAAACAATCCGTAACCCATACCCAACTTTGCTGCCACGAATGCCAACGGATACCCCGTAGCTTTAGACGCCAATGCAGAAGAACGACTCAGACGAGCGTTTACCTCAATCACACGATAATCCTCGGAATTCGGGTCGAAAGCATACTGCACATTACACTCACCCACGATGCCGATATGACGAATAATCTTAATCGCCAACGCACGCAGTTTGTGATACTCGGAGTTTGTCAGTGTCTGTGACGGAGCGATGACGATAGACTCACCCGTGTGGATACCCAGCGGGTCGAAGTTCTCCATGTTACAAACCGTGATACAGTTATCGTAGCGGTCACGTACCACCTCGTACTCTATTTCCTTCCAACCCTTCAAGCTCTTTTCAACCAAAACTTGAGGTGAAAAAGAGAACGCCTTCTCTGCCAACTTATTAAGTTGTTCCTCATTGTCGCAGAAACCGGAACCCAGACCGCCCAGCGCATACGCTGCACGAATAATCACAGGATACCCCAAATCGGCAGCAGCCTTGCGTGCCTCTTCAATAGACTCACACGCCTGACTCTTGATGGTTTTCACCCCTATTTCGTCCAACTTGTGTACGAACAGTTCACGATCCTCCGTATCTATAATAGCCTGCACCGGAGTACCCAGCACACGTACATTGTATTTCTCAAGAATCTTCTCTTTGTAAAGTTCCACGCCACAGTTCAGTGCCGTCTGACCACCAAAGGCCAAGAGGATACCATCCGGACGCTCCTTCTCAATCACCTTCTCCACGAAGAACGGCGTCACCGGAAGGAAGTAAATCTTATCCGCTACACCCTCGCTCGTCTGCACCGTAGCGATGTTCGGATTGATAAGAACCGTCTGCACGCCCTCTTCTCTCATAGCCTTAAGAGCTTGAGAACCTGAATAATCGAACTCACCGGCCTCACCAATTTTCAGAGCACCGGATCCCAACAAAAGGACTTTCTTTATATCGTTATCTTTCATTTTCTACGTGTTTAAATGATTACTTCAACAAGCCAACGAACTCATCGAACAAAAACTCCGTATCCACGGGACCACTACAAGCCTCCGGATGGAACTGAGCAGAGAACCAAGGATTGGTCTTATGCTTCACACCTTCGTTGGAACCATCGTTCATATTCACGAACAGTGGCTCCCACTCTGCCGGCAACGTATCGTTGTCCACTGCATAACCATGGTTCTGACTCGTGATAAAGCACTGATTACTACCCACACGGCGCACCGGTTGATTGTGACTTCTGTGACCATACTTCAATTTATAAATCTTAGCACCTGCCGCCTTGCTCAACAACTGGTTACCCATACAGATACCCATGCAAGGACGCACCGTAGGATTCGCCAAGAACGTACGGATGTTCAGTACCGCCGCCTCGCACGTATCCGGGTCACCGGGACCGTTCGCCAGGAAGAGACCATCGAACGCCAACTTATTGAAATCGTAGTTCCAAGGAACACGAATCACCTCCACACCACGGTTCAGCAGACAACGGATGATGTTGTTCTTCACACCGCAATCTACCAAGAGCACGCGCTTACGTCCTTGCGCCTTCTCCAGTGTAGCCTTGTTCAAGGTCTCCGCATCCGTATTTACATCGAACGTCAGACTCTCCTCCGCTCCCGCATACACCACGATGTTCTTGATAGACACCTTATCCACAAAGTTCACGCCACTATAATCGGCCGTCGGAATGTTCTCCGGTTCATCATCGAATACAATCTTACCCATCATGACACCGTGCTCACGCAACACCTTGGTAAGTTCACGAGTGTCGATACCCGTTATGCCCGGAATCTGCTCACGCTTAAGCCATTCCGCCAAACTCTCTTTTGCATTCCAGTGAGAATATTCCTCGCTATAGTCACTCACGATCAGTGCTTCGGCATAAATCTTGTCACTCTCCATAAAGGTAGCTATGCCATTCTGCTCTACCGAGAAAGCAGGTACACCGTAATTTCCTACAAGAGGATAAGTAAGTACCATCAACTGACCGGCATACGAAGGGTCGGTCAAACTTTCCGGATAGCCCATCATAGCGGTGTTAAAGACTACCTCTCCGGCTACAGGTTTCTCGTAGCCAAACGATGTTCCATGAAACTTGGTACCATCGTCGAGTACTAGGGTTACATTTCTCATATCCGAGTGTGTGTTAGTTATTATATTTTTATTTGTTCTCTTATCTTTACTGTTTGTTGTAAACATTCTCTACATAGTTAATAAAGGCCTTGTTTACCAGCTTGGTACCGCCGGGTGTGGGATACTTGCCACTGAAGTACCAGTCTCCCGGATGATTGGGACATGCGGCATGCAGTCCCTCCATGGTCTGGAATACAATCTCTATCGGTGTGGTCACGCCCTCCGGACGGAGCATCTCCACCATCTTTTGGGAGATTTCCTTGTAGTCGAAGGGAGCATATATCTCGCGTACATAGTTAATAACCTGCTCCTTGGGCAGATTCTCTTGTGCCTTACACTTGGTGTACACATCCGTGATGACGTGCTCCAAGTTTCGCTCCTTCAGCAGTTCGATACATGCACGAAAAGCGATAAACTCGTTCATCTTTGCCATATCGATACCGTAGTAGTCGGGATAGCGTACCTGTGGACAGGAGCTCACCAATACAATCTTCTTGGGATGCAAACGATCCAATATACGTATGATGCTCTCTTTCAGCGTAGTGCCTCGTACGATGGAATCGTCTATCACTACCAAGTTGTCCACGTATGGTTCCAAACTTCCGTACGTTATATCGTAGACATGTGCCGCAAGGTCGTTACGGCTGTTACCCTCCGTGATAAATGTACGGAGTTTTATATCTTTGATAGCCACCTTTTCACTGCGAACCGTTTCCGTAAGAATCTTAACCAATTCTTCGTGCGTCGGCACATGATCCAAAGCCTCGATCTTCTTAACTTTCTGTTCATTTACATATTCCTTAAATCCCTGCAACATGCCGTAGAAGGCCACCTCTGCCGTGTTCGGGATAAAGGAGAAGACCGTGTGTTCCACATCATTGTTCACAGCCTCCAAGATGGGCTGTACCAACGAGTGACCCAACTGTTTGCGCTCACGATAGATATCGCGGTCGCTACCACGGCTAAAGTAGATACGCTCAAAAGAACAAGGTTTCGGATTACGCGGTTCTATAATCTGAGACAGTGACATCTCTCCACGTGCGTTCACCACCACCGCTTGTCCCGGCAGCAATTCGTGGATATCCTCCACCTCCAGGTCGAACGCTGTCTGAATCACCGGACGCTCCGATGCCAAGACCAGCACCTCGTCATCCTTGTAATAGAACGCCGGACGGATGCCCCACGGATCACGCATGGAGAACATCTCTCCACTTCCCGTCATACCGCAAATCACATAACCACCGTCCCATAAATGACTTGAAGTTTTAAGTACGTTACGAACATCTATGTTTCTATCAATGAAGTCCGTAATATCCTTTCCTTGAAGTCCTTGTTCATATGCCTCCTTGAACAAACGCTCACTCTCACGATCTAGGCGGTGCCCCACCTGTTCCAGCATGATGTACGTATCCGAATAGATACGCGGATGCTGTCCCTTTGCGGTAATGTCGTTGAAGATTTCATCGACATTTGTCATGTTGAAGTTACCGCAGATGCACAAATTCTTTGCTCTCCAGTTGTTACGACGCATAAACGGATGAACATAAGAAAGACCACTCTTACCGGTAGTTGAATACCGCAAGTGGCCCATGTAAATCTCTCCGGCAAAGGGAATATTACGTTGTGCGAACTGCGCGTTACACAGTTCGTCCGTCGTGTAGTGTTTGAATGCATTCTGCACATTGGCAAATATCTCGGTGATAGCACCGGAACCCAATGCACGTTCACGGAACATATACTCCTCTCCCGGTTCTGCGTCCATTTTAACACAAGCAAGTCCAGCCCCTTCCTGTCCGCGGTTGTGTTGCTTCTCCATGAGGAGGTACAATTTGTTCAACCCGTACATCCAAGTGCCATACTTCTGCTGATAGTAGTCTAGTGGTTTGAGCAGTCGCACCATGGCTACACCGCATTCATGCTTTAGTTGTTCCATTCTTTGTTATCTCTGATGTTGTTATACCTTATTAATAATATTATCCACAATCTTTTCACTCTCTACTCCACCGTAACCGACTTAGCCAGATTACGCGGTTGATCCACATCCTTTCCCTTGCACACTGCCACATGGTAGGCCATGAGTTGCAGCGGAATGGTTGCCAACAATGGTTCCAAACAGTCGATGGTCTCCGGCAGTTCTATGTACGCATCGGCAATCTTACTAATCGTAGTATCACCCTTCGTCACCACTGCAATCACCACGCCCTTACGCGCCTTAATCTCTTGTACATTGCTGAGCACCTTTTCGTACATTTCATTGTGAGTAGCAATGACCACCACCGGCATCTCTTGGTCTATCAGAGCGATAGGACCATGCTTCATCTCGGCTGCCGGATAGCCCTCGGCGTGTATATAGGATATCTCCTTGAGTTTCAACGCTCCTTCCAATGCCACGGGATAGCAGTATCCACGCCCCAAGTAGAGGAAGTTGTGCGCATAGGTGAACACCTTGCTCAGGTCCGCTATCTTCTTGTTCTGCTCCAGTACCTCCTTCATCTTTTGAGGGATGACGGTAAGTTCCTTCACAATAGAAAGATACGTATCGTTATCGAGTGTATTCTTCTCCTTTGCAATAGCCAGAGCCAACATGGTGAGTACGGTAACCTGTCCCGTAAAGGCCTTGGTTGATGCTACACCTATCTCCGGTCCTACATGTATATAGGAGCCCGTATGCGTAGCACGCGGAATACTGGAGCCGATGGCATTGCAGATGCCGTAGATAAAGGCTCCTTTGCTACGTGCCAACTCTACAGCCGCCAGTGTATCTGCCGTTTCACCGCTCTGTGATATGGCAATCACCACATCTTTTTCCGTAATCACCGGATTGCGATAGCGGAACTCCGAAGCATATTCTACCTCTACGGGTATTCGGCACAGACTCTCAATGAGCTGTTTACCAATCAAGCCTGCGTGCCAACTGGTTCCACACGCCACAATGATGACGCGGTTGGCAGAGAGCAGTTGTTTCTTATAATCTATTACGGCAGACAGTGTTACATGGGTACCTTCCACATTCACACGACCGCGCATGCAGTCGGTCAAACAGTCGGGTTGCTCAAAAATTTCCTTCAACATGAAGTGGGCATATCCCCCCTTCTCCAATTGTCCCAAGTTGATATCTACCGTTTTTACGTCAGCCTTCATGGTCTCGTTGTGCAAATCCACGATTTTCAGCGGTTCGCCTCTGCGAATCACGGCTATTTCCTCATCCTTCAAATACACCACCTTGTCGGTGTATTCCACGATGGGCGATGCATCGGAGCCCAAGAAGAACTCATCTTCGCCGATTCCCACCACCAGTGGACTACTCTTACGTGCCGCTACAATCTGATTGGGGTCATTTTTATCGAGCACCGCGATGGCATACGCTCCAATCACCTCTTGCAGAGAAATCTCCACGGCAGCCACCAAGCTGCATTGTTCGGTATTACGAATGTATTCAATGAGTTGTACCAGCACCTCCGTGTCGGTATCTGAACGGAAGGTAACGCCCTTATCCTGAAGACGTTTTTTCAAGATTGCATAGTTCTCGATGATACCGTTATGAATAAGAGCCAGGTTTTTGGTTGACGAGTAATGGGGATGTGCATTTTCCGCACTGGGTTCTCCATGAGTAGCCCATCGCGTATGCGCGATTCCGATATTACCGGTTATATCTTTGTCTTCTACGTATTTTTCCAGGTTTGATACTTTTCCTTTGGTTTTGTAGACGCTCAACGCTCCGGACGTATTGATTAATGCTACACCCGCGCTGTCATACCCTCTGTATTCCAAGCGCTTAAGACCCTTAATCAACACCGGATAAGCATCTCTATTACCTATATATCCTACTATTCCACACATATGGTCATTCTAATTTTGTGCAAAGATATAATTATTTGGGAACATAAAAAAGACGTTTGAAGAAAAAATGAGAAATATTACGAATAATAAGCAGGATTGTTGCATTTTTACAAATTTTGATTAAGAATGGACACGGAGTAGTAATTAAACCCGTAATCGTCTCTATTTTTTCCACTCTTCGTAACGTTTCAACACTTTGACTCCTCGGTTGTTGTACCATGCATAACCGTTGCGACGTTCGTAACCTATCTCGGATACACTCGACTTTTTTTGACTGTCGCGGTCGCTAAAAATCGGTTTTCCGGTCTCCAAATCGTAAAAACGTGCCCAAATGGGTTCGCCGTCTGCACACTCCACCATGCGGTAATCCTGCTCTCCGTCGGCATTCGTGAAGTACTCTTTTTTCAGATTTACGATTTTATTATCTTCAAACCATTTTACGGCTCCTTCGATGGCGCGTTTCACTCGCTTACTTGGTTTTTCAAGACTCATCAGTAACAAGGCAATATCTACCGACTCTCCTCCGCTATAGGATGGTAACTCATAGGCTCGTGCCTGCGCCGGTGCCAACGTTTTTTCGTCGTGCTGCGCACACCACACCGTCAGATTCCCGTTTTTATCCTTAATCTGTGTGTTCAGTATGCACTCTATACCCTTGTCAAAGGCTTTGCGTGCCGCGCGGCGAGTGGCTTTCGGCAACGTGTCGTATGGGGACTTCCCGGTGTACACCTCGCGCAGGAGTTGCAGGACGTTCACCATTGCATTGTCGTTGTAGGTGATGTGCGTATAATAACCATAGTTGCGTGGCCAGAATTGTGGCCATCCTCCGTTGTCGTATTGTGACTTCAGTATATAGTTAATACCCTCCACGGCGGCATCCAGATACTTACGGTCACCGTTGATGAGATACATGCGTGTCAAGAAGCGTATTTCGGTAGATGTAGCATCGTTATCGATGGTACTCTCGTTCACATTCTCTTTCTCCTTGAGCAGATTCAGCGAATCGGCACTGGAGATGACGCGTTCCATCACAATATTTTTGGGCCATCCGCCTGTGGTTTGTTGATAGAGGAGCACATTCTCTGCGATGCGCTTTGCTTCGTTGGTTTTCAAGAAGTCATCGGTATATCTCGGTGCGTTTCTCACCCAATTTTTGTAGGAGAAGTCTATTACTTTCGGTTTGTTCTCTTGAGCATTCGCCACGGCGCACGTAGCTGCTATGGCTGCAATAAGGATTATTTGTTTCATTGATATTGCGATTCGTTATTTTTCAGTTCGCAAAGGTAGTCATTTATTTCGAGGAATCAAAATTTTCGAGGAATGAACTGACAAATATTTGGAGATATCGTCTTTTATCGCTACTTTTGCGGAAACATTTTATTAATAAGGTATAGGAATGAAAAGTTTTAAAGCTCAACCGTGGATGCTTCCACAGCCGGTGCTTGTAATTGGCACTTACAACGAAGAGGGTCTTCCCAATGCTATGAATGCAGCGTGGGCAGGACAATGGGATGGTACGGAGATTATGATTTCGATGGGTTCGCATGCTACCACAGCGAATCTCAACCGCACCGGAGAGTTTACCGTGGCATTTGCTACAAAAGAAACGATGGTGGCTGCGGACTATGTGGGGTTGGTGAGCGCCAAGAATGTAGCGAATAAATTAGAGAAGACGGGGTGGAAAGTGGAGAAGTCTGTCAATGTGAACGCTCCGGTGTTCACCGATTTCCCGATGACGTTGGAGTGTCGCATCAAGCAGAAGCTGGAGGAATCCGAAACGGGTTACTACATCATTGCCGAGATTGTCAATATCCTCGTTGATGAGAAATATTTGGCAGCGGATGGGAAGCCGGATGTGGCACAGATGAACTTGATTACGTATGAACCGGTTCACCATGGTTATGTGCAGTTGGGTGCAAAGGTTGGCGATGCTTTTGCCATCGGTAAAGAGTTGAAATAACTTCAACAAAAACATTGCCCGTAAGCGCGATGCTAATTGCCCGCAATTAGGGGTCCAAAAGCGTATGATTTTAGCCCAAAGTCATACGCTTTTCACATGTTAATTGCGGGCAATTATTTACGGAACCTTCTTCGACTATTATCCTGTAAACGCCAACTCGTCGAACAGTTGAAAATATA
>CAYSOK010000023.1:0-14606 GCA_964432645.1 uncultured Bacteroidaceae bacterium
CCGAAACAAAACACTGTACTTTTTGTCTCGAGTTCTCAGAGAGCAGCGAACAAAAAGTACAGTGTTTTACATGCAAAAGTACAGTGTTTTTTGGAAGAAACTCATCGTTTCATTCTGTAATGATATTTTATAGAAAAACATCTTTTTCAAGTGAAAGATCACGTGACATACACGCTTTTCACCCCCAAAAGCATCACTCTTTCAAAATGTGTCACACTCATTGATAATCTGTCATTTAAATCGGAGCAAATTTTATCCATCACCCTTCAACCCGTCTTGTTTCGGAAAAAATCGAAAATGTATCACATCTGTCACCTATGTGTCATACATGCTGATACAAAGGATTTTAAATGTGACAGATAAGTGTCACCTATCTGTCACCGGGGTGTCACGCCGTTTTGTCAAAGAAAAGGATTCGCACTCTAAGCGTTCATCTTCAATTCCGGCATGGTGAAACCCTTGTTACGCCACTTATCGGAATACCAACGACGAACAAAAATAGCGCCACGAATGTTCTCGTCCAACGCAAACATCCACCATATGCCCACCAACCCCATGCCAAGCACAATACCGCAATAGTAGGATGCCATAACCGCCACACTCCATTGCACCACAACGCCCACATAGAACGGGAAATTCACATCGCCCGCCGTACGCAGAGCTGCACAAGCAAAAATGTTTACAGGACGACCTATCTCAAGGACTACATCTACCCAAAGAATCGTGATTGCCAGCGAAGCTATCGTGCGATTCTCCGTCAACAAAGACATGATGTAAGGTCCACAACAAGCTATGCAGACGGAGATAAGCAAGGTGAAAAGTACCGATTTCTTCAACACATACTTACCCAAGATGAAGGCACTATCCTGCTTGCCGGCACCAATAAGATGCCCTATACAGATGGCTCCCCCCTGCGCTATGGAGATGCAGAAGAGATAACCAAACATAATGATATTGACACAATAGGTACGAGTGGCCATGGCCTCCATACCCAACATATTTATAAAATAGGTAATAACCAACTGCGAAGAAGAATAGGACATCTGTTCACCTGCCGAAGGTAGTCCTATACGCAACAAATTCTTGAGTTCGGTGCGCGGAAAACGACGGAATATCTCCGTAGGGAAGCGATGAAGCGTGGTACGAAAGACGATGAAAAACAAGATAAACATGGCTATGGTACGCGATACCACGGTGGAAATGGCAGCACCGGTAACACCCAGAGCCGGCGCTCCGAACTTACCGAAGATGAGCATATAGTTACCGCTGATATTGAGTACGTTGATGATAGCAATGACCAACATAGGGAAGTATGCCTTGTTGTTAGCACGCAGTGTGGCGGAAAGGGTCATGGCGAGTGCCATAACAAATGCCCCCAAACCGACAATACGCATATAGGAAACACCCTCCTCAAGCATATCGTCACTCAGTCCCATGGCTATCAAGATGGGTTCGCCGCAGAAGAAAAGGAAAAGACTGATGGTCAATCCAAAAAGCAGATTGACAAGAAGCGATACGCCCACCAACCGTTCCATGCGCGACTGCAATCCGGCACCCAAATACTGGCTACACAATACGGAGGTTCCAAGATTGATAACCTCAAAGATGAGGAAACAGAAGTTAATAATCTGATTCACAAAACCTACTGCCGCCACACTAGCATCGGAAAATTTAGACAACATGAAGGTGTCAACGGCACCGAGAGCCATCATCAAGAGAGTTTCTATGAAGATGGGAACCGCCAAAATAGCAAGTTGACGTTTGAGGGTGGAATTGGTACGGATGGTCTTGTTAAACAGTACTTTGGAGATCTCTTTTGCTATCATTGTATATATCCTTATTTCAAAAACGGCTGCAAAGTTAGACAAACTTTTTGATATATAGAACATCCGGAGCTGCGGTTTTAACGTAATTCAAGTTTCATTAAAGGAGGTACAAAACTTGCATCCTCGCACAAAAAGCCGTATCTTTGCATCGACAATTAAATAAAAAAGTTAGGAAATATGGATATATCACAGATATTCAACGCATTATTAAATATGCTCAACGAGATGTCCCCCTACATCCTTCTAGGATTTCTCTTTGCAGGCATACTGCATGCCTTCGTGAACCCCAATCTCATGTCGCGCCATCTGGCGGGCAACGGATTTAAGCAATCCTTCAAGGCCGCACTCTTGGGCGTCCCCCTCCCCCTCTGCTCCTGCGGCGTGCTGCCCACCGCCATATCCTTGCGACGCAGCGGTGCCTCTACGGCAGCCACCACCTCGTTTCTTATCGCCACTCCTCAAACCGGAGTAGACAGTATAGCAGCCACTTACTCGCTACTGGGATTGGGCTTTGCCATCCTACGCCCCGCAGCAGCACTCCTCTCCGCCATCCTCGGCGGCACCGTCATGGGGAGATTGACCCACGACATCAACCTCACCCCCGAAAAATGTTGCGAGACAACAAAAGAGAAATGGCAACCAACCCTACTCGGCAAAATACGCGAAACACTGCGATACGGCTTCGTAGATATGGTGGGAAGCGTCGGTAAATGGTTGGTTATCGGACTGGTAGTAGCCGCACTCATCACCGTATTGGTACCCGACGACTTCTTTGTTCAGTTTGCGCACCACCCCCTCATAGCCATGTTGGCAGTCGTCCTCATTGCCGTACCCATGTACGTCTGTGCCACCGGCTCCATCCCCATCGCTTTATCCTTGATGATGAAAGGATTAACCCCCGGTGTCGCCTTTGTATTTCTCATGGCGGGGCCCGCTGTAAACTTCGCATCTTACACTCTACTATCGCGCGCCATGGGACGACGTAACACCCTCATCTACATCGCCATCATTGCCCTCTCCGCCATCGGCATCGGATTGATGGTAGACTATCTACTACCCGCCACTTGGTTCATGCCACAGATGACAGGCACGCACGCCTGCTGCCATCAGCACACCACTTGGTACGATTCTCTCTGCTCCATCCTTCTGGTGATACTATTGGTATATGCACTGATTATTCGTCGTTTTACAGAAAAGAAATCCGTAGATGGATGTGCCAAAACCTACCGGATAGACGGCATGACCTGCGTTCACTGCAAAGCCCGTGTCGAAAAGGGACTCTCTGAGCTAGAAGGCGTTACATCTGTTGTTGTAGACCTCGATAAGAAGATAGCATTGGTAGAGGGAGAGGTCGGCGAAGAAGTAATAGAAAAGAAAGTGAATGAGTTGGGATACGATTATATCGGCACATTATCGTAAAAAAATGGTTTATCCATACGATTATGTCGATATTTTTGTCTAATTTTGCATCATCATAACAAAACAAGCTAACAACGACACGGCGAAAGACTGTGTCACATTATAAATAATGATAGAAAAGCATATAGTGTTGGAGGAGATTGACCCGGTCATCTTTTACGGAGCGAACAATGTTCACATCCGCATGATAAAGGCACTCTACCCTAAACTGCGCATCGTGGCGCGAGGCAACGTCATTAAGGTTATTGGCGATGAGGAGGAGATGTGCGCTTTTGAGGAGAGTATACAGAAACTCGAGAAGCACTGTGTACAGTATAACTCCTTGACGGAAGAGGATATCATAGATATCGTAAAGGGCGGACGTACCAACAAAAAAGAGCAAGAAGGCGTCATCGTCTACAGCGTGAACGGCAAACCCATCACGGCGCGCAGCACCAACCAACAACGATTGGTCAAGGCATATGAAACGAGCGATATGCTCTTTGCCATAGGTCCCGCAGGTAGCGGTAAGACATACACAGCCATCGCATTGGCAGTGAGAGCACTCAAGAACAAAGAGATACGCAAGATTATCCTAAGTCGCCCCGCCGTGGAGGCCGGAGAAAAATTAGGTTTTCTTCCGGGCGATATGAAGGAGAAAATCGACCCCTACCTGCAACCACTATACGATGCGCTGGAGGATATGATTCCGGCAGCAAAACTCCAAGAATATATTGATCAAAAGGTGATACAGATAGCACCGCTGGCATTCATGCGTGGACGCACACTAAACGACGCGGTAGTGATACTGGACGAAGCCCAGAACACTACAACAGCACAAATCAAGATGTTCCTCACACGTATGGGCATGAATACCAAGATGATTATTACGGGAGATGTGACGCAGATAGACCTGCCGACATCGGCTCGAAGCGGACTGATAGAAGCACTGCGCATCTTGAAGGGAGTGAAGGGCATCACTTTTATTGAATTAGACAAAGGCGACATAGTACGCCACAAATTGGTAACCCGCATCGTGGAAGCATACGATGCCTACGATGCCAAACGGCGCGAAGAAAAAGCGCAACGAGAAACGGAAGAAGAAAACATACAACGAATTAAAAATAAAGAGTTATGAAAGCTTTAACTAGAACCGACTTTAACTTTCCCGGTCAGGTGAGTGTGTATCACGGCAAAGTACGTGACGTGTATAACATTAACGACGATATCATGGTGATGGTGGCAACCGACCGCATCTCCGCATTCGACGTGGTACTGCCCAAGGGTATCCCCTTCAAGGGTCAGGTACTGAACCAGATTGCAGCAGGATTCCTGGACGCAACGGCAGATATCGTTCCGAACTGGAAACTTGCCACTCCGGATCCAATGGTAACGGTGGGCTTGAAGTGCGAGGGCTTCCGCGTGGAGATGATTATCCGCGGCTACCTCACCGGTTCTGCTTGGAGAGAGTATAAGAACGGTTGTCGTGAACTGTGCGGCGTAAAACTGCCGGACGGTATGCGCGAAAACGAGAAGTTCCCCACTCCTATCATCACTCCGACCACCAAGGCTGAGGAGGGTCACGATGAGAACATCTCTAAGGAGGAAATCATTGCACAGGGTATCGTGAGCAAGGAGGACTACGAACAGATGGAGCAGTACACGCAGGCACTGTTTAAGCGTGGTAGTGAAATTGCAGCTAAGAAGGGACTTATCTTGGTGGATACCAAATATGAGTTCGGCAAGCGCGATGGCAAGGTGTACTTGATTGACGAGATTCATACACCGGACTCCAGTCGTTACTTCTATGCCGAAGGTTACGAGGAGAAGTTTGCCAAGGGTGAACCGCAAAAGCAGTTGTCTAAGGAGTTCGTTCGTCAGTGGTTGATAGACCACAACTTCATGAACCAGCCGGGACAGGTGATGCCGGAGATTACCGATGCATACGCCGAGAGCGTGAGCGATCGATATATTGAACTGTATGAGCACATTGTAGGCGAAACATTCAATAAGGCCGAGGAAACCGGCGATATCGCTGCACGTATCGAGAAGAACGTGACAGAATATCTCAAGGGTATTAAATAAGGAACGCGTGTACAAACAGGAGGAGATAACTCCGTACGGAGGAGATAGACGTAAGGGTGAGCAGGTGGAGGAGATGTTCGACACCATAGCGCACTCTTACGACCTGCTGAACCACTCTCTGTCACTGGGCATAGACAAGCGTTGGCGGCGCACGGCTCTGGATCGGTTGCGTCCGTTTGCGCCAAAAAAAATACTGGATATTGCTACAGGAACAGGCGATTTTGCCATTATGGCAGCCAAGCGATTGCAGCCGGAGAGCATAACGGGAGCCGACATATCGGAGGGTATGATGGCAATTGGTCGCGAGAAGGTGGAGAAAGAGAAGTTGGCGGATGTGATTCATTTCCAACGAGAGGACTGCACGAAGTTGTCCTTTGCGGAAAACACTTTCGATGCGGTAACTGTGGCGTATGGCATACGCAATTTCGAGGACTTGGACGCGGGCTTGCGGGAGATGCTGCGGGTATTGAAACCCGGTGGACATCTGCTGATTATCGAGTTGAGCACGCCTCGTAAGTTTCCCATGAAGCAACTGTTCGGAATCTATTCCCGAGTGGTGATGCCTGCACTAGGATACCTCATCTCGCGCGACAGGAGTGCCTATGTGTACCTTCCGGAGAGTATGCGAGCCTTTCCGCAGGGTGAGATTATGGAGCAGATTCTGCGCAAGAACGGTTTCTCCGATGTAAGTTTCAAGCGTTTTACGGGCGGTATCAGTACCATGTATATCGCTACAAAATAATAAGATAAGGATAAATGGATAAATACGGTTTGATTGGCTATCCGTTGGGGCACTCTTTTTCTGCAGGCTATTTCAACAAGAAGTTTGAAGAGCAGAAGCGGGATGCAGTGTATTCCAACTACGAGATAGCGGATATCAAAGAGATAGAGCAGGTATTGGCAGAGAATCCGGAGTTGAAGGGATTGAACGTGACTATACCGCACAAACAGCACGTGATGCCATACTTAGCGGAGATTTCTCCGGAGGCAAAGGCAATCGGGGCGGTCAACGTGGTGAAAGTGATGCACCAACCGGACGGTAAGGTGGTGCTCAAGGGATACAATAGCGATGTAATTGGTTTTATGCGTAGCATAGAACCGCTCTTGAAACCCATCCACAAGAAAGCTCTGATACTAGGTACCGGCGGAGCTTCTCTGGCGATTGACTACGGACTCAAAAAATTGGGATTGGAGACGCTAAAGGTGAGTCGCCGCGCACAGGAGGGTATGATTACCTATGACGACATAACGGCTGAAACGCTCCGGGAATATCCGGTAATTGTAAACTGCTCTCCCGTAGGCATGTATCCGCACGTAGACGAGTGTCCGCAGTTGCCCTATGAGGCGATGAACGAAGAGACACTGCTCTACGATTTAGTGTACAACCCCGAAGAGACGCTCTTCCTGAAGAAGGGCAGCGAACAAGGGGCAACCGTCAAGAACGGACTCGAGATGCTCATCTTGCAAGCTATTGCGAGTGAGGAATTTTGGAATGAATAATCCCATAATCAAAAAAGATAGAAAGAATATGGATAATAAACAACGCTACATGATGCGCGGTGTATCCGCTATGAAGGAGGATGTACACAACGCCATCAAGAACATTGACAAGGGTATATTTCCGCAGGCTTTCTGCAAAATCATCCCCGATATATTGGGGGGTGACCCGGAGTATTGCAACATAATGCATGCCGATGGTGCGGGTACTAAGTCGTCACTAGCGTATATGTACTGGAAAGAGACGGGAGATCTCTCTGTTTGGAGGGGTATTGCGCAGGATGCACTGATTATGAACACGGATGATTTGTTGTGCGTGGGTGCGGTGGACAACATATTGGTGTCTTCTACCATTGGTCGCAACAAGATGTTGATTCCGGGTGAGGTGATTAGTGCCATCATCAATGGTACGGATGAGCTTCTGGCGGAGATGCGCAAGATGGGTATCGGTATTTACGCTACGGGAGGCGAAACGGCTGACGTGGGCGACTTGGTGCGCACGATTATCGTGGATAGTACGGTGACTTGCCGTATGAAGCGTAGCGATGTGATTGATAATGCGAACATACGTCCGGGGGATGTGATTGTGGGTCTTAGCAGTTGCGGTCAGGCTACGTATGAGAAGGAGTATAACGGTGGTATGGGTAGCAACGGTCTTACGAGTGCTCGCCACGATGTGTTTGCTAAGTATCTGGCCGAGAAGTATCCGGAGAGTTTCGACAAGGCGGTGCCGGAGGAGTTGGTGTATAGTGGTCACTATCACTTGACGGATTCCGTGGAGGGTGCGCCTATTAATGCAGGCAAACTAGTTCTCTCTCCTACACGTACTTATGCTCCGGTGGTTAAACAATTGCTTGATGCTCTTCGTCCGGAGATTCACGGCATGGTTCACTGTACGGGTGGTGCGCAGACAAAGGTGCTCCACTTTGTGGGTGAGAACTGCAAGGTGATTAAGGACAACATGTTCCCGGTGCCTCCATTGTTCCGTGCGATTGCTCAGGAGAGTGGTACGGATTGGGCGGAGATGTACAAGGTGTTCAACATGGGTCATCGTCTGGAGGTGTACATTGCACCGGAGTTTGCGGACAAGGTGATTGAGATTAGCAAGAGTTTCAACATAGATGCTCAGATTGTGGGTCGCATAGAGGAGGGTCCTCGTTCTTTGACCATCAAGAGTGAGTTTGGTGAGTTCCACTATTAATTCTTTCGTGTTATGGAGGAAATGCCGACGGATCCGTTTATGCTGATGAGTTTCATCAACATGAAGTTGCGTGATTTTTATCCGGGTTTGGATGCGCTTTGCGAGGACTTGGGTATTGAACGCGGGGAGTTGGAATTGAAACTGCAAACCGCAGGTTTCGAATACAACGAGCAACAGAACAAATTTTGGTGATATAAACCATTCGTTTGTGGATGGCTCTTGTAGTTGTTTATACAAATTCGAATCATAAGAAAACAGAAACGGGATGCACACTCCAAAGGTTGTGCATCCCGTTTTTTATACTGTTTCGTGGAACATCCTCTACCCCGCTATCGGATGGTCCTCGTGAAAAGCTTTCATACGTTCCTGCATCACAGGATAAAGTTCCTCCCGCATGCGTGAGGTACAAGCACGAACACCCTGCTGTTCACTTCCCGTTGTCCCTAGCGCAATACTGCTAACGCCGTAATACAGAAGTTCGACTAATAGTTTACCGCTACTCATATTTCCGTAACCAATAGTAAAGAAGAAACCATCTCCCACCTCCTTGGTTACATCATAATCGTACACTATACGGAAACCGTTGTCCGTGAAAATCTTCTTCATACGTTCGGCACGGCGCGCATACTCCACCGTATCATCACAGAAACAGAGTTCTCCGTCCGTAGAGGCACGCAACATTTCGGCGTAACCATACTGTGTAGAAGAGGTACAACCGGAGGTAATCATATACAGAATGCTGGCAATAAAGGTCTCACCAAAGAGTCCGCTGTCTTGATAACGCTCGGCAAAGGCCGGATAATGCGTATCAAACAAAGCATCGCTTACACACACCACCGCCATACGCTGTCCGGCGTAACTAAAGATTTTACTACTGGAAAGCATGAGGATATAGTTGTCCGTGTATTTCGCAACCGTTGGCGGATAGGGCGGTTGGAAGGGCTTGCTATAGTCGCTACGGAAGTCCATACAGAAGTATGCTTGATCCTCCATCACGATGACATCGTACTTGGTAGCCAACTCACCAATAATCTTCAACTCGCTGTCTTCCAAGCAAATCCATGCCGGATTATTCGGGTTGCTATACACAATAGCCGCAATGTCTCCCGCCTGCAAGTAGGCCTCCAACTTGGCACGCAACTTCTCACCACGAAACTCGTAGATATCAAACTGCTCCCAAGGTACTCCAATCACACGCAACTGCGACTTCTGAATGGGGAAGCCGGGGTCGATAAAGAGTACCTTGTTCTTACCCGGAATGCGCTGTGTACAAGCGATAAAGCTACCGTAAGAACCCGCTACACTACCGGTAGTCGGAATGCAGGCGCGCGGCGAAATATCTATATCCAAAAAGGCTTTCACAAAGCGACTCGCCTCGCGCTTCAGCTCCGGGATACCGGCTGCTGCCGGATACTGTGAACCTACACCACGATCCAAAGCAGCCTTTTCAGCCTCAACGCCAATACGATTGGCAGGCAAACCCGGTGACCCTTGATCCATACGGATAAACGGAATACCCGTCTTCTCCTCCAAACGAGAGGCCACCAAAAGCACCTCGCCGATGGTGGCATTCTCTATGTCGGCTATATGCAGTTCGTTGACTACATCTGCCACTTGTTGTTCGGAAAAAACCTTCATAGCGCTTATTTCTTACTAACCTCAAAGCCCAAGTCAAACGCCTTACGGTTCATCTCCACGATTGCATCGCCCTTGGGCGCAAACACACGTGCCACACTCTCACGCAACTCCTCTACAGAGAGAATCTGCATGAAACGAGCCGCCGCTCCCAACAAGATGACATTGGCACACTTAGGCATATTATTCTCTTTGGCAATAGCCTCTACATCAAAAGTAATGACGTGGGGCAAAGCCTTCAATTCCGCCTCAAGAGCAGCATCTTCCGGATAGGTAGGAATGTTTTTAAAGGGAGCGGAAGAGGTAATAATCCAACCCTCCTTATTCAAAAAAGGAAGATAACGAAGCGCCTCCATGGGTTCAAGAGACAAGATAATGTCGGCACTCCCCTGCGGAATAAGATCGCTGGAGATAGCCGTGTCGGAAAGGCGCAGATTGCTCTGCACATCACCGCCACGCTGACTCATGCCGTGAACTTCCGCTTGCTTCAAGTGTATGCCTGAATGGGTAGCGGCCTCCCCTATGATGGTTGCGATGGAGAGGATGCCTTGTCCGCCCACACCGCTCAATATAATATCGGTTTTCATTGATTCTTTGCTAGTTGATTCGCTTTCTCCTGTGCAGCCTTACGCTGTTTGGCGTGGCGTGCCGCAGTCTGTATACACTCTCTGCGAGGAATGATGACGGAGACACCGGGATACTCCAACTCCTCGCGAATGACTGCCTCTATGCTCTCCATATTCTTGGGAAGAGGTACCACTACACGTACGTGTTCGGGTTCTACGCCGAGTCCCAAACAGATGGCTTCAAACTTATTGGTTCCGGCAGAGTCCTGACCTCCGGTCATGGCGGTGGTAAGATTGTCGGAGATGACTACCGTGATGTGTGCTTTATCGTTGACGGCATCCAGAAGTCCGGTCATGCCTGAGTGGGTGAAGGTGGAGTCACCTATCACAGCTACAGCAGGGAAGACACCGCAATCGGAGGCACCCTTTGCCATAGTGATGGAAGCGCCCATATCCACGCAACTATCGATGGCTCGGAAAGGCGGCAGTGCTCCCAGAGTGTAACAACCTATATCGGCAAAGACACGGGCATTGGGGTAGTTCTTAAGCACTTCATTGAGTGCTGTATAGACATCTCTGTGACCACATCCCTGGCACAGTGCGGGTGGACGGGGAACGACCACCTGCGAAGCTGCGTAAGCAGGTTCACGCTGTACACCCATGGCTGCGGCTACGCTATCGGGAGTAAGTTCTCCGGTGCGGGGCAGGTCGCCGGTGAGACGTCCTTTTACTACCACATCTGCAGAAAGAATTGCCTTTACATTTTCTTCAATGAAGGGCATACCGTCTTCTACCACAAGTATTTCGGTGCTCTTTGCGGCCAAGGTCTTAATGGCTTCCTCGGGCAGGGGGTATTGTGATACTTTCAGTACATTATACTTGCCGGCGGCTTCCTTACAGTCCATCACATAGTTGTAACCGATACCGGCTGCAATAATACCTTTGGCAACACTTTCCGAAGCGGTGTGATAGGCTTTGAAGGGAGAGTTCTGCGAAGCATCTTGAAGTTCTACTTGTTTCTGAATGAGTGAGATATAGTTTCTGCGAGCGTTTGCCGGAAGGAGAACCCACTGTGCGGGATTCTTGTCTACCGGGAGTTGATGCAAGGGTTGTGCCTCATCGGCTACCTCCACATCGGCTCTAGAGTGTGCCAAACGTGTTACCACGCGCATCAGTACGGGAACCTTCTCTCGTTCGGAGAGTTCGTAACCGTATGCCATCATATTGTACGCCTCCTGCTGGGTGGAGGGCTCGAGAACCGGCATCATAGCGAACTTGCCGTAGAAACGGCTATCTTGCTCGTTTTGACTGGAATGCATAGAAGGATCATCGGCTACCAATACGATGACACCACCGTTCACGCCTGTTATGGCGGAGTTGACAAAAGCATCGGCGGCAACATTGAGTCCCACATGTTTCATGCAGACCAAGGCGCGACATCCGGCATAGGATACGCCCAGGGCTGCTTCCATAGCAGTCTTCTCATTGGTACACCAGGTGCGATGAACACCTCGTTCGGCTGCCAACGGAGACTGCTGAATATATTCGGTTATCTCCGTACTGGGAGTTCCGGGATAGGCATAGACGCCTTTCAGTCCGGCATGGAGTGCTCCAAGTGCTATGGCTTCATCGCCCAATAAGAGTTTCTTTATCATTTTGTTTCGTCTTTTTATTAAAGTATTTTCTATTGATTGTCGGCGTCTTTTAAGACGGGGAATTTCTCACGGAAGGCGTTTAAGGCATCCAAATCCAGACGGGCGGTGATGTATTGCACCTGTCCATCGGTACAGCGTTCCGCCACATGGCCGTAGGGGTCTATGAAAGCGGTACCTCCGCTATACTTACAGGCGGGATCCTCACCTACTCTATTGACGGCAGCCACATAACATTGGTTCTCTATGGCGCGTGCACGAAGGAGGGTGTTCCAGGCTTCGAGGCGCGAGGTGGGCCAACTGGCTACATAGATAGCGAGGTCGTAAGGGTGCTCGGCGGTATTACGGGCAAAAATAGGAAAACGAAGGTCGTAACATACTTGGAGAAGGATGCGTACTCCTTGGTGTTCCACCACTACCCGCTCTTGCCCGGGAGTGAAACGAAGGTGTTCTCCGCCGTAGGTGAAAAGATGGTGCTTGTCATAGTGTTCCACCCTTCCGTCCGGATGTACAAAATAGAAGCGATTGTAGTAACGGATGGTTCCATCCACGTTTTCCTCCACGGCAATACTACCGGCTACGGCGGCATGGCGTTGTGCCGCGAGTGTCTTCATCCACGTTAGGGTATCGCTGTTTACAGGTTCTGCTATTCCCTTGGGTTCCGTAGCAAAACCGGTGGAGAACATCTCGGGCAACACATAGAGATCGGCATCGCCTATTTCTGCTATCATCTGCTCTGCCCTGCGTACGTTCTCTTGTGGATTACTCCACACAATATCTGTTTGCAATAGTGCTATTTTCATTGTACTATACCTTATATAATATACATAGCAAACCCCTCCGGGGATGCTATCGAAGGCAAAGTTAGTAAAATTTTTCTTCTTTGCCTAGTAGAAAGATACAAAATATGGACTAATAGCTTAAAAATCCATACAAATACTTGGAAAATTCTTACGATTTCCATATATTTGTCGCAAAATTATGTCTAATCTTATAAATTTCAAGAGCCATGATATGGAATGAGAAATATGAGTGTATGGAGCGCGAGGAGATGCGCAAACTACAGAGTGAACGTTTGGTGGCTATCGTCAAGTACACCTACGACCATGTAGAGTTTTACCGCAAACGTATGGATGAGGCGGGGGTAAAACCGGAGGATATCAAGAGTATTGACGACATCAGCAAGTTGCCTTTCATGCAGAAGAAGGATTTGCGTGACTATTATCCGTTTGGCACTTTTGCAGCGCCGCTCAAGGATATTGTGCGTTTTCATGCTTCTTCGGGTACCACGGGTAAGCCGATTGTTGCGGGATACACGCGCAACGATTTGGAGTGTTGGAGCGAGGGCATAGCGCGCTGTCTCACGGCCTACGGGGCTACTCCGGAAGACGTCATTCAGGTGTCTTATGGCTACGGTTTGTTTACGGGCGGTCTGGGTGCGCACGATGGTGCACAGAAGTTGGGTGCTGCGGTGCTGCCTACGAGTAGCGGCAATACGGCAAAACAGATTATGCTGATGAAGGACTTGGGTACCAACGGTTTGTGCTGTACGCCATCCTACGCATTGTATCTGGCGGAGACCATCGAGAGCGATCCGAGCATCGACATAGAAAAGGATATCAAGTTGCGCTTTGGTGGCTTTGGTGCGGAACCGTGGACGGAGAACATGCGTAAAGAATTGGAGAAGAAGTTGCACATCAAAGCATACGACCTATACGGACTGACGGAGGTGAGCGGTCCGGGTGTGGGCGGTGAATGTGAGTGCCAGAACGGTACGCACTTATGGGAGGATATGTTCTTCCCTGAGATTATCGACCCGATGACACTGCGTCCGGTGGCTCCCGGCGAGGAGGGTGAATTGGTGTTTACTACGTTGCTAAAAGAGGGTATGCCGGTGATTCGTTATCGCACGCGCGACCTTACGCATCTTATCTATGAGAAATGTGCCTGCGGCAGAACGGCGGTGCGCATGGGACGTATCCTGGGTCGAAGCGATGATATGCTTATCATTCGTGGTGTCAACGTGTTCCCGTCACAGGTGGAGAGTGTCATTTTAGAGATTCCGGAGTTTACGGGACAGTACTTCATCACGGTGGATCGCAAGAACAATGTGGACACATTCCATATAGATGTGGAGTTGCGTCCGGAGTTCTATGGGGACAGCATCGCAAACATGGATGGTTTGAAGAAGAAATTGGTGGACCGTCTGGTGAGTGTGATTGGTATAAAGCCGGATGTGCAAATTGCCGAGCCGAACAGCATAGAGCGTTCTATGGGTAAGGCAAAGCATGTGGCAGACTTGCGCAAATTAGATAAATAAGGGTATTCATCTATAATATAGTACGTTATGATTATTAAGCAACTTTCCATCTTCCTCCAGAACAAGGTTGGAAGATTCAACGACATCTTAATGTTGTTGGGTGATGCGGGTATCAACCTGAAGGCGTTTACAGTGAGTGAAAGTTCGGATTACGGCATCTTGCGTCTTATCACGGACGACCAATACCGTGCGAAGGAGGTGCTTCTGGGTAATTCCTATGCGGTGAGTACCACGGAAGTGGTGTACTTGGAGTGCGGGGATTATCCCGGAGAGCTGTCACAGTACATGAAGAAGGTGGCTGATGCCAATATCTCAATAGAGTATATGTATGCGTTTTCCGATGGAGACAAGGCGCGGGTCATCATTCGTACCGACGATATAGAGCGGTGCGATGAGGTGCTACGGAAGTAATATAGAGCCATCCAC
>CAYSOK010000024.1:0-14496 GCA_964432645.1 uncultured Bacteroidaceae bacterium
AAGCTCAAACAATTAAAAATATGACGAACGCTCAGAAAATCTGGCAGGAAGTGAAAGACTACGTACTGATTACCGTCGGTGCATGCATCTACTGTCTCGGTATCGTATGCTTCTTCCTCCCCTATGGAATTACCACCGGAGGTGTAGCCGGTTTGGCAACCATCTTCTTCTACTGGTTGAACATCCCCATCCAGTACACCTACTTCTCCATCAACATCGTACTGTTGTTGATATCCATTAAGGTATTGGGATTCAAATTTAGTCTCAAGACCATCTACGGAGTAGGCATAGTCACCGTACTCTTAAGTTTCCTGCAATCCCTGATTGTGAGCCCCGACGGAACTTTCCCGAAATGGCTGGGACAGGAGGAAGCCTTCATGGCATGTATCATCGGTGCCGGCATAGAGGGATTCGGATTGGCGTTCATCTTCCTGAACAACGGTTCCACGGGAGGTACGGATATCATCGCAGCTATTGTACATAAATACCGCGATGTAGGTTTGGGACGTGTATTGGCATACTGCGACATCGTCATTGTAGGAACCAACTACTTCATCTGGCACGACTGGAAGCGTATGGTCTTCGGTTTCTGTACACTGCTCATCTGCAACGTCATGGTGGATTATGTCATGAACAGTGCGGCTCGTAGTGTCCAGTTCATGATTTTTAGCCGTCGTCATGCCAAGATAGCGTGCGCCATCAACAAGCGTCTGAACCGCGGATGCACCGTGCTGCACGGCGAAGGATGGTACAGCAAACAGGAGATGAAGGTATTGGTGGTACTGGCTCGCCAACGTGAGAGCGTGGAGATATTCCGCCTCATCAAGGAGATTGACCCCGATGCATTCGTATCCCAAAGCGTCGTAACCGGTGTCTTCGGCAACGGATTCGACCGCATAAAGGTGAAAGCACGTAAGAAAACAAACAATGAGGAAATCGCAGAAGCGGAGCCTCAACAAATAACAGAAACAACCACCACCGCATGAGAAAATTAGTTTTTGCAACCAACAATGCGCATAAACTGGAAGAGGTGCGAGCCATCCTTGGCGACAAGGTGGAGGTGCTGAGTCTGCGGGATATTCACTGCGATGTGGATATCCCGGAGACGGCAGACACCCTCGAGGGCAATGCGCAGATGAAGGCAGAGTACATCTATAAAAACTATGGAATGGACTGCTTTGCCGATGATACAGGCCTGGAAGTGGAGGCACTCAACGGAGCACCCGGAGTGTACACCGCACGCTATGCCGGAGGCTCCGGACACGATTCCGAGGCGAACATGAAGAAATTATTGCACGAATTGAGTGAAAAAAATAACCGCAAAGCACAATTTCGCACCGTTATTGCGTTAATATTAAAAGGAGAGGTACATCTCTTCGACGGAATAGTACGGGGTGAAATCACTCGTGAGAAGCAGGGAGAGGCCGGTTTCGGCTACGATCCTGTGTTCGCTCCCGAGGGACAAAACGGTAAGACGTTCGCTGAACTGGGCAATGAGATTAAGAACACCATCAGTCACCGAGCTCGTGCCGTGGCGCAGTTGTGCAACTTCCTTGCAGCGGAGTGACAACGGGTGACGTAACCTGAATAAAATAACATGATTAAACTGTGATAGCATGCGTAAGGCAAAAGAATATCTATGGCGAATAGCACTCCTGCTCCTCTGTGTGACTCCTTGGGCGGGGGGCGAACTTATGGCACAACAGGTGGGTACGTGGGAACTGTTTCCTTCGTATCACAATGCTACCTATTGTAGGGTGGCGGACGGTAAGGTGTTTGTGGTGGCAAACGGAAATCTGTATTCTTACAATACGGAGGATTCCGAGATTGAGACCTACAGCCGACTTACCGGACTGAGTGGCGTGGGGATTGAACGGATTGAGTACAACGATAACGCCAAGAAGTTGTTGGTGCTCTACTCCGATGCCAATATAGATATCGTGGATGTACGTAGCGGCAATGTGGTAAACATGCCGCAACTTAAGGAGAAAACACTCTCGGACAAGACGGTCAACGATGTTCTGATGGAGGATACTCGTGCCTACTTGAGTTGCAACTTCGGTATCGTGGTGATTGATATGGAGGACGAAGCCTTCGTTTCCATCTACAACCCCGGTGGCAAGGTGGTGACGTGTGCAATCTACGAGGGTAGAGTCTACGCGCAAACCACCTTCACGGAAAAGAAAGCCATCGTGTGGGGAGACGAAACCGCCAACCTGCAAGACCCCTCTCAGTGGACAGCCATCGGATGGGGATTCCTCAAGATGCGCGTGCTGGGTGACCGGCTGTATGCCATGAACAACGGTCTTGTCTACTCTTTCCATCTGCCGCAAATGAATGATAGGAAACAGCTGCTCACCGCTTCATGGTTGACGGATGTACAGGTAATACACTATCCTACGGGTGATAAGTTATTATTCAGAGATACAAAAGCACTCTATGAGATTGCTAATGCAGATGATACACCCGTAAAATATTCTTTACCTGACGATTTTCAGTCCATAGACTACTCATCCGGCAACTACTATATGGCGCTTGGCGAACAAGGACTGTGTACGTATAAACTTCAGGACAACGCCTGGGTACAAACGGCAGGCGACATCACCCCCAACAGCCCGGTGCGCGACTACTTCGGATACATGACGTTTGTCAAAAACCGTCTGCTTGTAGCCGGCGGAAGTCACAACTATACAGGCAACTATTACAAAGGTACCGTCATGTACCTGGAGGACAACACCTGGACCAACTTCCAAGAAGATACCACCTACCTCGCCGAAGGAATTACCGCAGGAAGCAGTCAAGCCTACGTCAACATCACCTCCGTAGCCCAAGACCCCTACGACCAACAGCACCATTTTGCCTCCTCCTTCGGACACGGCATCTACGAGTTTCGCAACGGTAAATTGCTGAACCACTACGACTGTACCAACAGCCCTCTCTCCTCCATCCGTCCCGAAAGTACTAACTATAAACACTACGTGCGCGTCAACGGACTCACCTACGACGACGATGGCAACCTGTGGATGTTCAACAACGAAGTAGACACCATCATCCGCATCCTCAAGCACAACGGCACCTGGGCAGCTCAATACTACTCACCCATAGAAGGCAACACCAAATTCGACTTCTACAAGATGCGCGACAACACCATCTGGATAAACTCCGAACGCGTCACCGAGTCCGCCGGACTGGCACGAATACGCTACAGCAGCACCCCCGCAAGCAATCGCGCCGGAAGTATGGTGTTCAAGCACACCACCTGCACCAATCAAGACGGTGTGAACTACACCGTGGACTATTACTACTGCATGGAATTCGATAAAGACGGACAACTCTGGATTGGTACCAACCTAGGCCCCTTTGTGCTGACCGACCCCGATGAGTTCACGGAGAACAGCACCTACACCCAGATTAAGATAAACCGCAACGACGGTTCCGGACTGGCCGACTACCTTCTGAGCGGCGTCTCCATCACCGCCATTGCCGTGGACGGAGCCAACCGCAAATGGTTGGGAACCGACGGACAAGGCATCTATCTGGTGAGTGCCGACGGACAGGAAACCATACAGCACTTCACCACCGAAAACTCCCCCATGCCCTCCGACTACATCACCTCCATCGCCATAAACGAAGAGAGCGGTGCCGTGATGATAGGTTCCATGTCGGGACTCTCCTGCTACTACAGCGACGCCGTAGAACCCGAAGTTTCTCTTGAAAAGTACAACGTCTACGCCTACCCCAACCCCGTACGCCCGGAATACTCCGGCGACATCTATGTACGCGGACTCTCCACCGACTGCACCGTGAAGATTTGTACCACCTCCGGACAACTGGTGGCACAAGGCACCTCCACCGGCGGACTCTTTACCTGGGACGGTCGCGACCAAAGCGGTCGCAGAGTGGCTGCAGGTATATACAATGTGTTCATAAGCGACAACGATGCCTACAAGGGCATAACGTGTCGCATCGTCATAATTCGTTGATTTTAAACGTTCAACCATGAAATATAAGAAGATACTAACCCTCCTGCTACTCGCCGTCGCCCTGCCCCTGCACGCACAGAGCGAACAGTGGCAGGTGGAAGCGGAAGCGAGCGATACAAAAGTAACCTTCCGGGGTGACACCGTAGACATGGTGGCACCCAAAGGACTCTCCCTCTGGTACAAAACGTCCATGAAGGGAAATGTTGTGATTGAATACGATGCCTGCGTGGTGGGCGACGGACGCTTGTCCGACCTCAACTGCTTCTGGATGGCAAGCGACCCGAAAGCCAAGGATCCGTTTGTCAATCTCAAAAAACGCGGCGGCGTGTTCAACAATGCGTATGCCCTCCAACTCTATTACCTGGGATACGGAGGCAACGGCAACACCACCACCCGTTTCCGCAGATACGACGGAAACACAGCTATCAAACCCGGCATCCTGCAAGAATATACCGATGCAGCCCACCTGCTGCAACCCAACCACTGGTATCACATACGCCTGGAACAAGTGGACGGCAAGGTACGCTACTACATCGACGGACAGTGTCTGGTGGACTACTACGATGCACAACCCCTCACACGCGGTTGGTTTGCCTTCCGCACCACACAGAGTCACACCCGTTTGGCACACTTCCGCTACACCGCCATCAACCCCACCGCCTCTCCCGTCACCCTGAAATGGATTAAAGAGGGGACACAAGGATACGGCATCGATGTACCCTCCACCTTCGGAGTACCCTTTGAACAAGGACGCGTCAAAGCCAACACCCCGATGATGTTGGCAGTAGGCGACAACCGATTGGTACAACCGGAATCCTGGCCGCTAGCCTATTGGCCCGACGGAAGCATCAAGTGGATGGGCGTATCCGCCGTAGTACCCGCCGGTTCCGACAGCTGTCTGTTGGCGATAGGCAACGAACAGATTAAGAAGTTATCGGTCTCCAAGAAAAAGACGGGAACCTCGCAAATCACCAAGAAAGAAACCACCTCACAATACATCATCAACACCGGTAAGATGACCTTCTACGTACCCAAAGGCGGCACGGAAAGCCTCATCGACAGCATAGTGGTAAACGGCAAGCGCGTAGGCGGTTCCACCACCCTGGCAGCCGCTCTGCAGGAGGAGAAAGACAACGCCCGCTACACCACCTCCCTTACGAGTAAGGTAAAGAGCGTGGCAGTAGAGCACGACGGTCCCTACCGATTGGTACTAAAACTGGACGGCGTACACACCCCCGGCGACTGCCTCCCCTTCGTCATCCGCCTCTGCTGCTATGCCGGAAGCGATGAAATCAAAGTGGTTTATACCCAGATTATTGACGGTCGATACGACACCCGACAAATCTCCGCCCTCGGACTCCGGATGCGAGTTCCCATGCGCGAAGCCGCCTACAACCGCCACGTGGCATTCTCCATGGGCGATGCCGGTGTATGGAGCGAGTCCGTACAACCGTTGGAGAGCCGTCGACTCGTGGAGATGCCGCAAGCATACCGCGGCACCTACGCCGACAAACTCAGCGGCGAAGCACAGACCGATGCCGAATTCTATCAAGTGGCAGGTCTGAAACTGCCGGAGATTTCCGCCTTTAGCGAGAAATCACAAGAACTCATCTCCCACCTGGCACAGTGGGACGAATACCGCCTCTCCCAACTCTCCCCCGGCGCCTGCTCCATTCGCAAGAAAGCCATCAGCAGTGCCCCCTGGATAGGAACCAAGGAGGCACACCGTTCGGAAGGCGTCCTCTTTGTGGGCGATGTCACCGGCGGTATGATACTGGGGATGAAGGACTTCTGGCAATCCTTCCCCTCCACCCTACAAATCAAGGAAGCACGCAGCAACGAAGCGTTGGCGCAGATGTGGTTGTGGAGTCCTGAAGCGGAAGCCATGAACCTGTGTCACTACGACAGCATCGCCCACGACCTGAACGCCTCCTACGAGGATGTACAACCCGGCATGAGTACACCGGAGGGCATCGCCCGCACCACCGTACTCACCCTCAAAGCCTCCGACGGATACACCGGCAAAGAGGACTTTGCACAAGTGGCTGCCTCCTTTGGCGACGCCCGTCAGTTGATCTGCACCCCGGAATATCTGCACCGTTGCAAGGCGTTCGGTATCTGGAGTTTGCCCACCCGCAACACCCCGCTTAGCGCACAGATAGAGGACCGTATCGAAGGACTGATGAAGTTCTACGAAAACGAAATAGACCGCTGCGGATGGTACGGTTACTGGAACTACGGCGACTTCATGCACACCTACGACGAAGCACGCAACGAATGGCGCTACGATGTGGGAGGATATGCCTGGGACAACACCGAATTGGGTACCACCAACATGCTCTGGTACGCCTTTCTGCGCAGTGGTCGAGCAGACTACTGGAAGATGGCGGAAGCCATGACCCGCCACACCTCCGAGGTAGATGTCTACCACCAAGGTCCGCACGCCATGTTGGGCAGCCGTCACAACGTGGTACACTGGGGCTGCGGAGCCAAGGAGAGTCGCATCAGTCAAGCCGCATGGAACCGCTTCTATTACTACCTCACGGCAGACGAACGCACGGGGCAGTTGATGGAGGATGTGAAGGATGCCGACCAAATGCTCTACACCCTCGACCCCATGCGATTGGCAGAACCGCGCTCCCTGTATCCCTGCACCAAGCCGGCACGCTTGCGCATCGGTCCCGACTGGTTGGCGTATGCGGGCAACTGGATGACCCATTGGGAACGCACCCAAGACACCAAGTATCGCGATAAGATTTTGGCGGGAATGAAGAGCATCTGTGCCCTCCCCCACCGCATGTTTAGCGGTCCGTTGGCACTGGGCTACGACCCGGCTACGGGCATCATCACGAGTGAGTGCGACACGGCGCTGCAAACCACCAACCATCTGATGACCATCATGGGTGGATTCGAACTGATGAACGAGATGATGGTGATGATTCCCGATACGGCATGGCAAGCGGCGTGGTTGGAGCATGCTAATTTATATAAGGAGAAGGCGCAGAGCATTCTTCACAACCGTTTCCTGGTGCCGCACCTTTCTGCTTATGCAGGATGGAAGATGCCATCGGCTACCAAGCGTAAGGAGGCGTGGACCGACCTGCTGCACATCGACAAAAAGGGAACTCCGGCGGTGTTCAACAAGCCCAACGATCCGCTCTATTTCAACGATAAACTGCGCAGTACCAACGATGCCGCGACGTGGGTCATCGATGCCATCTACATGATGGAGACCCTGGGAACGGCTACCACCGAATAAGATTAACCTAAAACAAGCTAAATAACAAACGAATGAAAAAGTACATATCTCTACTAGCCTCAGCCATAGCCTTAAGTGCCATGACCGCACAGGCACAAACCACTTGGGGAAATACCGGCAACAGCGGACAGCAGAACGACTCCAATGCTCCGCTACACCTCATGAAACCCGCCTATCGCTTTGCTTACGGCGTGCCGAGTGCCGATAGCATTCAGGCCACCATCGACCGCATTTACACCTATCTGGATGTAAACACGCACATGCAGGTGGAGAACAAGAATACGCACGAGGTGCTGACCCATCTCAAGAAGGTGGATGAGAACAGCCAGTTGGTGCGCGGCACCTTCCGCCTCACCTCCTATGAGTGGGGTGTGACCTACAGCGCCATGTTGCGCTTGGGTGAGGTCACGGGCAACAAGAAGTACACGAAATATGCCGAGGAGCGCATGAGTTTCCTGGCGGAGATTGCGCCTTATTTCCTCAAGGTGTATAAGGCGGGGAAGAAGGTGGATCCGTTTGTACATCCGCTGTTGGACCCCATTGCATTGGACGACTGCGGTGCTATCTGTTCTGCCATGATGAAGGCGAAGATGGCGAATCCGTCGCTCAAGCTCGATGACCAAATCAGCCGTTACTATGCGTACATCGACAAAGGACAGTATCGTCTTTCCGACGGTCTCTATGCCCGCATGCGTCCGTTGAAGAATACCATTTGGTTGGACGATATGTTCATGGGAATCCCCTCTCTGGTGTGCAAGGGTGCGCTGGATAAGGACAATGCTCAATTGCTGCGTGCGGCAGAGCAGTTCCAGTTGTTCCACAAGCGCATGTGGGTGCCGGAGAAGAAGCTCTACCGTCATGGTTACGGCGAGGAGATGACCTCTCATCCCTCTTTCTTCTGGGGACGTGCCAACGGATGGGCATTGCTCACGGCGTGTGAGCTGTTGGATTATCTGCCGGAGGGTTCTTCCGAGTGGAATACCATCCTCGATGAGTTCAAGGAGCATCTCGAAGGGTTGGTGGCACTGCAGGGATACGATGGTGCATGGCATCAACTTTTGGATCGCAACGACACCTATCCGGAGACCTCTTGTACAGCGCTTTACGCATATTGCATGGCACACGCCATCAACAAGGGTTGGATAGACAAGCAGGCGTATGGTCCCATGACGGTATTGGCATGGAACTACCTCAGTGGTCAGGTGAATCAAGCGGGTGAGGTATTGGGTACATGCGTAGGTACGGGTATGGGGTTCGATGCTGCGTTCTATGCTTACCGTCCTGTCAATAAGTTTGCGGCACACGGTTACGGTCCGGTTCTCTGGGCGGGTGCCGAGATGCTTCAGTTGCTGAAGACGCAGCATCCGCAACTCAACGATAGCGGACTGCACTTCTACGATGAAGATCCCAAAACATCGGATCCGATTTTCTTCTTGAAGTAAGTATTTACGAAACGTCCCTACCGGGTGTATACTCGCTCGTGTATGTATTGCCATACGGATGGGTAAACACCCACAGTGTAGGGACGTTTCGTGGATACTCGCTCGTATATGTATTCGCCATCCGGACAATAATACATAACACTCTGTACCATAACTGCTTACAAAAAAAACAAATTTACCCCTGAGATATTTGTTTTTTTCCTTCTTCTTTATTAACTTTGCACCCGATACTTGAAGAACGCAGCATACCAAATACGTTTGGAAAGCACTAACTTTAAACAAACATTTCTACTGAAACAATGAAAAAATTTCTTTCCATCACGCTACTACTCTGCCACTTCATGGCAGGTCAAGCACAAGAATACTGGTCCGTCAGCGGACGACTCGTAAACTCCTTCACCCGCGAAATGAGCGAAACCATACGCGCCGAACTCCTATACCCCAACGGAAAACTACTGAGCGGAGCAACCACCGACAAAGACGGAAAAACACAAGCCTTCTCCCTACGCCTCGATACAGCATGCACGGAGTACACCCTGCGTTTCACACACGAGAACTATGACACCCTTCTCATACCCGTCAAATTCAAATACCATAAACGAGAGAAAATCATCAACATAGGCACCTACGGCATGCGCAAACTCACCCTGGCAGAACGCCAAATACGCATGGGAGAAGTGGTGGTTAAAGCCACAAAAGTTAAATTCTTCTATCGCGGTGACACCCTGGTGTACAACGCCGATGCCTTCCAACTCAGCGAAGGCTCCATGCTCGACGGACTGATAGAACAACTCCCCGGCACCGAACTCAAAGACGATGGACGCATCTACGTCAACGGACGCTTCGTGGACAACCTCCTGCTCAACGGCAAAGACTTCTTCAAAGGCAAAAACAAAGTGATGTTAGAAAATCTTCCCGCCTATATGGTCAGCCGGGTGAAAGTGTATGAAGAGGAAGACGAACTCAGCAAGATGCTGAAAACAAAGGTACGAGAAGGACGCTACGTCATGGACGTAACACTCAAACGCCAATACGAAATCGGGTGGATGGGCAATGCGGAAGTAGGCGGCGGCACCGAAGAACGCTACCTGGCCCGACTCTTCCTCATGCGCTTCACCCCCCACTCACGCATCTCCATCTACGGCAATATGAACAACCTCAACGACACCCGCAAACCCGGTAACTCCGGCGACTGGTCCCCCTCCGACCTCGGCGGCGGACTAACAGCAACAAAGACCGCCGGCATCGACTACGGTGTCTACGACAAATACGCTCACTTCACGATAGAAGGAAGCGCACAAGCCACCCACACCGACAACGACTATACAAGCCGAACCTCCACCCAAAACTTCCTCACCGGCGGCGACACCTACAACCGCTCTTGGTACACCTCCAAGAACGAAAACCTCTCACTCAACACCTCGCACAATCTGAAACTGAATTGGGGCAATAGCGACTACAACAGCATCAGCTTCCAACCCTATTTCAACTACAACAAATACAACCGCCACTCCGAATCCCTCGAAGGTGTCTTCAGCGAAAACATACAGAACGACTATGCACTGCAAGACAGCCTGCGCGAAATAGGCGCCTCAACACAATTGATAAAACAACTATTGAACAAACAAAACAACCTGAAATACAGGACAGGACACTCCTATAACACCGGATTAGACATCCATTCGAGCGTGAAGATTCCCTCCTCCACCTACGATGCCATCTACTGGAATGCCTTCGTCTCATACGACAACGCCACCAACGAGACCTACGACCACCTGTCCCTCTTCTACCCCTCCACCCCGTTGGACTTCCGCAACCGCTTCTACAACACCCCCGACAAAGGATATTCTATAGGCGGTAACATCTCCTATTACAGAAAGATAAGCGGTTATTGGTACTGGACCATCGGTCCACAGTACGCCATAAAGCACACCTACCGCAGCACCACCAACGCACTCTATCGACTCGAACAACTCAACGGCATGGATAGCGACGAAACGGGACTGGGACTGCTCCCCTCCACCACCGAAGAACTGCTCACCGCCCTCGATGGTTCCAACAGTTACTTAACCACGGAGCACACCACCACCCACACCGCCACCATACAACTCATCTGGGACCGTCCCCTCAAGGACTGGAAGCGAGGACACATAAACGTAAACGCCTACGCCGTTGCCAACTACGAAGACAAAAAGATGTACTACCACGGCACCCTATACTGTCCGAAGACAAACCACGCATGGTACTTCACCCCAAGCCTGCAAGCCATCTACAACACCGCCAATTCCAAGCACATCGTGAAATTCTTCTACAACATGTGGGTGAGCACCCCATCACTGATGAACATGCTAGACGTGACCTTCGATTCCGACCCCCTCAACATACGCAAAGGAAACGACCGCCTATCCAACACCACAACACACAATTTTCATCTGGAATACCAAGCCAACAAGTGGCTGTCCGGAACGGGAAAGATGCTAAGCGCGTGGCTGGAGCACCGAATCATCTACAACGCCGTCTCCATGGGATACGTATATAATAAGGAGACCGGTGTCCGCACCATCACCCCCGACAACATAGACGGCAACCGATACACACAGTTGGGCATCAACTTCACCACCCCCATCGACAAGGCAAGAAACCTTCTGTTGATAACCAACACCCAAATCAAACTCTCCGAAAACGCCGATTTGATAGGTATAGACGGAGCCACGGAGACACAAAAGAGTCTTGTTCACAATCGCTACTTCTATGAGAACATGCGACTTACATACAAGATACAAAAACACCAAATAGGCATCATAGGACGTGTGAACTACACCCGTGCCACCTCCTCAAGAAGCGATTTCGAGAACATCAACGCCTTCAACTTCCGCTACGGACTCACCGCACTGGTGAAGTTGCCTCTCGACATGGAACTCTCCACCGACCTCACGGAGCACAGCCACCGCGGTTACAACGATGCCTCCATGAACACCAACGAACTGGTGTGGAACGCCCGCCTCGCCAAAAACCTCCTGCACGGCAATCTCGTACTGTCACTGGAAGGATTTGACATCCTGGGCAATCTCTCCAACATCTCCTACAGCCTCAACGGACAAGGACGCACCGAGACCTGGGTGAACAGCATCCCGCGCTATGCCATGCTGCATGTGGTGTATCGACTCAATAAACAGCCGAAAAAGAAATAAAAATGAAGAAAAATCCGAAACTTGAGTACCTAATTCTACTCCTTCTTTGCCTTTGCTGCACCCTCACCGTGCAAGCACAAGACGTTCAGATGGAGGAAGTGGTGGTCACGGCAACCAAGGTAAAATTTCTCTTCCGCAAAGACACCCTAGTCTACGATGCCAGCGCCTTCCGACTGGGCGAAGGCTCCATGCTCGATGAACTGATTCGACAACTCCCCGGAGCTGAACTGAAGGAGGACGGGCGCATCTATGTCAACCATCGATACGTGGACAACCTCCTGCTCAACGGCAAAGACTTCTTCAAGGGGAAAAACAAAGTGATGCTGGAAAACCTGCCGGCATACAAGGTGAGCCATGTACAAGTCTATGAAGAAGATACGGAACTTAACAAGGTACTGAAAGAGAAGGTGCAAGAGGGACGCTACGTCATGAATGTGACGCTCAAACGCGAATACCAAATAGGTTGGGACGGCAATGCGGAGCTAAGTCTCGGAACCGACAATCGCTACACGGAACGCTTATTCCTCATGCGCTTCACCCCCCACTCACGCATCTCCGTCTACGGCAATATGAACAACCTGAACGACTCTCGCAAACCCGGTGACTCGGGCGAATGGTCACCCTCCGACCTGGGTGGCGGACGAACAGCAACCAAGACGGCGGGAATAGACTACGGAGTGTACGACAAGGACTCCCGCTTTACGGCCGAGGGAAACGCCCAAGTGCTACACACCGACAACGAATATAGCGACCGAACCTCCGTACAAAACTTCCTCACCGGCGGGGATACCTACGAACGTTCCTGGACGCACACCAACAATCGAAACTTCACCTTGAGCTCCGCACACAAATTTCTTCTGAAATGGGGAGACGACCGACAGCACAACATCAGCATTGAACCCCGATTCAACTACAACAAATACGACCGAAATTCCGATTATCTGTACGGCGCGTTCAACGAAAACATACAGAGTGACTACGCGCTGCAGGACAGTCTGCGCAGAGTCGATGCTTCCACCCAACTCCTCAAACGTCTCCTTAGCCAACAATACAAAAGGAAATATGAGAAGGGACATTCCTACAACGCCGGGGTAGACATCAACGCAACACTCCGATTGTCAGAGAGTTCCGATGATGTGTTGGGATGGTATGCGTACGCCTCCTACGACAATGCTCGGAACGAATCCTACGACCACACCTCCCTCTTCTACCCCTCCACATCACCGGACTTCCGAAATCGTTTCTTCAACACCCCCGACAAAGGATACACGTTGGGCGGTGACATAAAATACTATCGAAAGGTAGGTCCCCACCGCGACCTGACGCTCCGTCCGCTGTATGCCATCAAGCGCACCTACCGCAACACCACCCACGCACTGTTTCGACTGGAACAGCTCAACGGAATGGATAGCGAAGAGTCTGCATTGGGACTACTCCCCTCCTCCACAGAGGAACTACTCTCTGCCCTGGATGCCCCCAACAGTTATACCGCCACCGAATACACCACCCTGCATACCGGTGGTCTTCAACTCTTCTTCAAGAAAAGCATGAAGAAGAGCAACCTGACCTTCAACCTGACGGGCAATGCCAATTATCAAGACAAGAAGATGTATTACCATGGTTCCACGGACATCCAAAAGAGCTATCACTCATGGTATTGGACCCCCTCTTTGGTATTCAAGTTGGAGAGTAAGGATTGGAAGCACATTGTCAAATTCAATTACAATATGGTGGTCAACACTCCGTCGCTCCCGGACATGATGGAGTTGACATACGATTCCGACCCGCTCAACATACGCAAAGGCAATCCATTCTTAAGGAACACCACCACACACGAACTCATGTTGGAGTACGACGAGCGCAATTGGTTGGATGGCACCGGAGAGATGTTAATCACGTGGATAGGTCACCAAAGGACTCTCAACGCTGTTTCTCAGGGATATATCTACAACAAAGAGACGGGTGTCCGCACCATAACGCCTCAAAACGTAAACGGGAATTCCGTTACGAGCATCGGTGCCTTTCTGTCTACGCCTTTGGGAAAGTCGAAGAAATGGACGATAACGGACAATCTTTGTCTCAACTTTTTCGACAAGACAGACATGATTGGAGTGGAGGGTGCGACGGAATCCGAGGAGAGTACCGTTCACCTATACAACGTATCAAACTTAATGAAACTTTATTACAAATTAGGAAAGCATCAGATAGGTTTCACGGGGTCCATTGAACTGTCGCATTACACCGGTTCTCAATCGGACTTCGAGAAGATTAACACCGCCGAAATACAGTACGGTCCCTCAGCTCTCCTTAAGTTGCCTTTCGGCATGGAGCTCTCCACCGACCTCACGGAGCATGTTCACCGCGGTTACAGCGATGCCTCCATGAACACGCGTGAGTTGGTATGGAACGCTCGTCTATCCAAGTCGTTCCTAAAGGGAAGTCTCATCCTCTCTTTGGACGGTTTCGACATCTTAGGCAATCTCTCCAACATCTCCTACAGTCTCAACGGTCGAGGTCGCACCGAAACTTGGGTGAACAGCATCCCGCGCTATGCCATGCTGCATGTAGTGTATCGATTCCATAAACAGCCGAAGGCAAATTAAGAGGGAAGGAACCGCACC
>CAYSOK010000025.1:0-14040 GCA_964432645.1 uncultured Bacteroidaceae bacterium
ATACTAATATCTGCCGGGGAGTTTTTTTACTCGTAAATGTATTTAGAAGAACAGGTAACGATGATCCTTTACCTTAGCATTCTTAAACAACTCATTTGCAAAACGGTAAGCACCCTGCATATAAGTACCCGCCAACTGAGCCATTTCCTCCTTCTCATTGTACTTAGCACCCTTAGTCGTCTGCTTGCTCAACACCTGGAAAGCATACACACCACCATGGCCCTTAATACCCGTAACGAAAGCACCCTGCTTCGCCACACTCGCCTTACCACTAATAGCAGGCTCGCTAGACTGCGTAACCATAATAGCAGCAGGAGCAGCAAACGTCACATTAGACACCGTATCACTCACAGCACCCTTCAGCGCCTTTGCCTCAGCTATGCTCTTCGTCTTACCAATCTGCTCCAACAAAGCCACAGCCTTCTTATCCTTAAGAGCCTCGCCCTTAACATACTCCTTCACCTGAGGATTGCTCAAAGAGATGTACTCACCCTTGTTGATATCCGTCAAAACAACCACCATCAAATGGTCATTCTCACCACACTCATACAGCGGAGAGATGTCACCCACCTTCGTGTCCTCATTGAAAATCCACTTAATAGCATCGCGCGTATCGGAAACATTGCCAACATAGTGATCGGCAGTAGTCACCGTATTGTTCTCCTGAACTCTGTAACCCTTAGCCGTAGCGTTCGCAATCAAATCCTCCGAAGTCTGGTTGGCAGCCACGAAAGCACTAAACTCGTTGTAAGCCTTCGCATAAGTCTCCTTGCTGAAATCAATGTTACGCTTGATAATCGCAACATCATACTTTGTCGTAGGAGCCTTCTTCTCACCCACCTTAGCAATGAGAATCGCCTGAGACGTCTCAAACTTGTTCAAAGAACCCGCAGCAGCAGCCTCCAGACCCTTGATGAGCGTAGCATCGTCCTCGCCCAAGTTGGCACCCTCGAAAGCCTCACCGTGAATCCAACTCTTGGTACCCGGCTGGTTGTACAGTTTGGCCACCTCCTCAAAGGCAGCACCCCCCTGAATGGCATTGTATATACTATCCGCCTGCTTGGCAGCCTTAGCCTCGTCGGCACCCTTCGGCAAACCGATTATCTGATACTCGATAGAGTCAGCCAGTGTAACCTTAGACACCAGTTTCACTACATTCATCGTGTTATCGCTAGAAGTAAACGGAGCCTTCACAGCACCCTCGGCAAGAGAATCTACCAACTCCTGAATGTCGCGCGGCAAAACATGCTTAGACACAGGCACCTTGCTGTAAATCACCTGAGACTTGCTGTCGCGAACCACCTCGTGTGCATCCTCGCCTTTTACCAACTGCTGATAATATCCGTTCATCTCCTTCGTCAACTCAGACTTGTCCGCAACGCTCGGAGTCACCCGGATATCAATGAATTTAACGGAGCGACTCTCATCGTTCTGCTCGAACATACCCTTCAACTCCTCATACTTCTTGCTAATCTCCTCGTCGCTCACCTCCGTAGTACGATCGGAAGTGTAGGGGAGAGCCACCAACAACAAGTTGCTCTCGTTGGTTCTGTCCTCGAACGCCATCTTGGCAGACACCTTATTCGCAATAAAGGTCTTAGCCAACAACGCCTGATACTTAGACTCCAACAGGTTGTTCTTAAGATTCTTCTCGATGAACTTCCAATAGTTGTAGTACGTATCCATCTGCTCGTTGTTCTGTCCCTGCTTCTTCATGTTCTCGTAGTTGGTCAGGAACATCGTGAGCTGGTTGACATCAAACGTATGCGTCTGCTGATTCACAAACGGAGTTTGCAGCAACAGCGGGTTGGTACCGGCGTTAATCACATCGCGCAGCTCCTTGTCCGTAACGGTCAGACCCAACTTCTCAGCCTCGTGAGCGATGAGTTGATTGTGAACGTATGTATTCCACACCTGGTCTCTCAGGTAGTTCATCTGTTGCTCGTTCAAGGAACTCTGTCCCTGGGTGAGCTTCATAATCTCTGTGTACTCCTCCACGAGTGCCTGGAAATCTTGCACATCGATAGAGTTTCCGTACACTTCGCCAATCTTTTGTTGGCTCTGTGCCTTGGAAGATTGCCATGCGCGCACTCCTTCCTCCACAATAAAGGCGAGCAATGCCAGACCGATTACGGCCAGCAATAGGGAGCCTTTACTTCTAATTGACTGTAATGTTGCCATTTCTATTTTATTTATTTATTATTTTATTTTCTTTTTAACGCACAAAGATACGGAAAAAAGTGTGAATAGCGGTGCTTTTCCGCAAAAAACTTACTCAGAAAGCACTTTTAGTTGCACGATTTCGATTTTTGTGGTGGTATTCTTGACGATTTTAAACTGAAAGTTGTCTATTGTAACCAACTCATTGAGCTTGGGGAAACTCTGGTATTTGTTCAAGATGTAGCCGCCGATGGTCATGTATTCATCGGATTCGGGGATGGAGAGTTCGAACATTTCGTTCACCTTCTCTATCTCGAGACGGGCGGAGAGTAGGTACTCGTTGTCGCGCAACTTCTTGGCTATGTAGTTGCTGTTGTCGTGCTCGTCTTCTATTTCGCCGAAGATTTCTTCCACGATGTCTTCCAGACTTACGATGCCGGAGGTGCCGCCGAATTCGTCTACTACCACGGCGATGGACTTCTTCTCTTGCATGAAGAGTTTCATGAGTTTCTTTGCTGCCATGGTCTCGGGGACGATGGGGAGGGGTCGGATGGCGTCTTGCCACTTCTTCTGACGGTGAAACATCTCGGAGGAGTGGATGAAGCCTACGATGTCGTCGATGCTTTCGCGGTAGACGATAATCTTGGAGATGCCGCTCTCTATGAAGCGACTCTTGAGTTCTTCGATGGAGGTGGTGATGCCGGCTGCTACAATCTCGGTGCGGGGCACCATGCAGTCGCGTACCTTCACATTGGGGAAGTCCAGTGCGTTCTGAAAAAACTTTACCTCTTCGTCTATCTCCTCCTCGTTTTCCGTGTGGTCTATAGAGGTCTGTATCAGGTAGTCAAGGTCGGTCTTAGAGAAGGTTTGTCCGCTCTTCTTCTGACTCTTGTATCCCAGCATGCGCAGCAGTCCCTTGGAGAGTGCCGAGGTGAACTTGGCTGCCGGATAGAGCACGATATAGAACACGTATGCCGGGACGGCGAGCAGGTTGAGGGAGCGATTTGGATTTATCTTGAACAATGTCTTGGGCAAGAATTCTCCCGTCACCAGCACGATGATGGTGGAGAGGACGGTCTGGATGAGCAGTATCAGTCCTTCGGAATCTTGCGAGAGTCCCAGGGTGTAGAGATACGGTTCCATGATTTGAGCCATCTTGATACCGTAGATGACCAGTGCTATGTTGTTGCCTATAAGCAGCGTAGAGATGAAGTCGTTGGGATGGCGAAAGAAGATGGTAAGCGCACGGTTGGCCAGTGTCTTTCGCTCCTTGGAAAGTTCGAAGCGCAGTTTGCTCGACGATACAAAGGCTATCTCCATGCCCGAAAAGAAGGCGGAGAAGAGCAGTATGAGGATGATTTGTACTACATCGGTCATGGCTGATTGGGTTTTTGTGGTCCGTCGCGCATGACGGAGTCGGTCGGCGAGGAGTCCTCATCGTTCATGGGGAAGTTGCCGGCAAAGTCATATATTATGTAATCGGTCATCGCTTCGTTGGAACGGAAACGATACCCTTGAATCTCCCTCTCCGGCGTGATGACGTGCATGAAGAGGTGGGAGTATATCTCATGTTTTTGCATATCCCAGTAGAGTTCCTCCGTGTGGAAGCGGGTGCCCTCCTGGTTGCGTATGAACACTCTTCCGCGCAGCAGCCAAAGGCTTTCGTTGTAGCAGTATGCCGTGTCGGCTTGCACAATCCATTCTGCGTGAAATGTGTCGTCAAATTTTTCCAGTAATATTCCTTTTAGATATTCCCAACGGGGTGGTTGGGTTTGTTGATACATATCCCAGTCTTCGGCAATCACCTTGTAACGTATGACTCCGGAGTCGGATATTAGGTTGGATACTCCGCGTGCGGTCATGAATGCCACCGTGTCTTGGTCGCGTATGGCTTCCGCCATGTGTTCATGTTCTGCACTGCAGGCTCCGAAAATGGATAAAAGGAACATAACCGCCACCACGGGGGCGGCAGTTATGTTCCATTTGATATGAAGTTTTCTGAAAAAAATCAAATTCATTCCACCTTTTATTATTTATAGCGCATGGTTGTGGTACCCCATCCCGGTACGCTCACCGTAGAGCCCTTTGCCGGTGGGTTGTCCATAACCCAGTCAATCATGCGGCAGAGACCGCCTGAGTAGCTGGCAATCTGACGGTTGGCAGCACCTGCACAACCGGGGTCTACAGCCTTGGCGCGTGCGCACTTATCCATGGCGAGGCAGTAGTATTTGCTGCGTTGCAGAGCGTCGCCGCTAGCGGAACGTGCGATACAAGAAGCTATCAACAGGTATGCCTTACCCATACTCGGGTTGTAGCTCAGTGCCTTGTTGCAGTAGTTGTTGCATCCGCTTATGTTGCCCTTGTGGAACATGATGGCTGCAATAGAGAGAGCGATGTTGGCTTTCTTGTTGGCGGGAGCCATAGAGAGCGCGTCGTCGAAGTACTTGATGGCTTCGTTGGTGTTGCCCTTCTTGAAGGCTGCGGATGCCTTACCGATAGCAGACTCGTAGGTCGGCTTGATCTGGTATGCATAGTCGGAAGCCTTGTAGTAGCACTCCGCTTCGGTACAGTTGAAGGACTGCAAGAGGGTAAGTATCTGGTTCAACTTCTCCAAATCGCTCTTGGCATCTTCCACTTTCGGTGCAAAGATGCTCTGCAGGCTGGCGCAGTCGGCGGCACCGGAGTTTACGAAAGTGTTCTCAATGTACTCTGCGGTAGGCAGATAGCGGTTTACGTACTGCTGTGCCATGAGGGTGTCTTGTGCATAGGTGGGGGAGAGGGTGTCCTTTACCATACCTTGTGCACGGTCCAACATAGCGTCGCATACGCCGGAGCAATCCAGATAGTCCTGCAGGAATTGTGCACGGAACTCGGAGTTTGCTTTGTACTTGCCGTAAGACACCTGGAAGAAACTGTAGAGTACGGCAGCGTCTACCTCTTCGTTTTCGCGATCGATACCGCTGATACCTTCGCTAAACATCTGATAGGCTTTGTCGTTGTCGCCGCCCAGTGCAGCATAGAAGTAGGCCTTGCGGCACTGAATGTATCCTTTGGAGTGTACGCTTTTAGCGGTCTTGGGGTTGGAACGAGCCATTTCGTTCAACTCATCGAGCAGTGTCAACTCCTGGTCAAACATGGCCATAAGTTCGCTGATGTACTGCTCTTTCTTCTTGGTCAATTCCTCCTTCTTGTCGGGGAACTGATTGATGGAGTCGTTGGTCGCCTGAATCAAGTTGGAGAAGAGTGCTTCACCATCGGGGTAGGTTCTCAACTGTGCTGTGGCGCAGTTCTTTATCACCTCTTTCCAGTAGGGGTAAGCTTCGCCCCAGTTCTTGGACTTAAGGTTCATGCGGTACAAACTGATGTTCATAGCGCACTCGTCGGCCTCCTGAGCTACAGCCGTCGTGGTTCCCATTCCGAGCACCAACATGGCTGCCATGAGTTTGTTCGTTATCTTCATTTTTGTATGGTTATTTGTTATATTTTTATTGTACTTTCCATTTCTCGAACCAACGTTCGTTGAAGGTGATACCTACGCTCAAACGGAAGTAGTTCTCGGAGATTTGCGTGAGCTTGTCGGTGGGGGATTCTTTTACCCACTGGAGGGCTACGTTGAGGAGTATGTTGCGTCCGTTCCAACTGCTCTTGAGGGGCGAGGTGAAACCGGCGGTCACGGTATACTCCTTGGGGCCGTCTGTTCCGTTGGTTATTATATAAGGTGTACTGTAGGATGCACCCAACTTATAGGTGGTGCGCTTGAGGACGGAGCGACTGAAGACGTCGGGGGTATATTCGCCTCCGAGTGTCACGGTGTGCTTGTCCTTCAGCAGGTTGTCTGTCACGACATACTCCTGATTGGCGTTCAACCAAGGCATGGTGCAGGAACCCCACTTCTGCAGGGAGTAGTCGGCACCTACGCTCCACTTATTACCGTTCTTATAGTATACTCCCACACCAAAGGTGTGCGGTATTTTGTATCCGTTGCTCACCGTCACCGTGTCGGTGCTGGTACCTGCGGTGCGCAGCGTGGCATCGCCGTTCAGTTTGTGCCCCATATCGTAGGTGGCACCAACGGTGAGACTGCGCCCCTTCTTGAGGTTCAACTCATACTGCACACCGAAGTCCAGGGTATAGGAACGAATGGATGCTTCGTAGTAACGAGAGGTGTTCAAGAAGTCGGAGTTGACACTTCCGCTGCTGTAGGCCACCGGCACGAAGGAGTGGTTGATCTCTCCCCACAAATAGGAGAGGTTCGCTCCCACGGAGAAACCGCGCAACGGAGAGGTACCGATACCTATGTATCCCTTGTGCAAACCTCCGTCCCCGGAACAGGTATTCAAGTTGTACTGCTCCTCCTCGCTCCAGTGGTCGGACACCAAGTCCTGCTGACTGGAGAAACTGTACCCTATGGAGGTGTAAGGAACGATTCCGAAGGAAATACCCGTCTTGGGGGCTATGCGGAAGGCTCCGCAGATATAATCGAAAGATGCGTTATTGGCTGTCACTTTCTCCTCTCCCAGGCTGAAGTGGGTGGATTGCAGAGAGAGTCCCACATCCAGGAGGAACGTCAGTGAATCCACAGCTGAATAAGAGGCGGGGTTCATGCGGTTGATGCGTGTCCCGTCCCGGAAACCTTGGTGCAGTCCTGCCATGGCTTTGTTGAATCCCATAGAACCGTCGTTCAATTGTCCCAAGCCGAAGCGTGAGTACGACGAGTTGGTGGTAGACTGTGCCATGATGCTGTTGCATACGCTACAGAGTGCGCAAAGGCAAATTGCCGTCTTTTTACTTGTCATTATAGTGCAATATACAGTTTAATCCTTGTAATACGATGAATTTGTCTGCAAAGAGGGTGTTCTTGCGGTGGATGTCGAAATGAAACTCATTGCCTCCGGTGATGATTACCAGTAGGTTGGAGTATTTCTTCGAGAGTTCCTTTATGTAGCCTTCCATCTCATACCTGAGTCCTTGTATCACGCCCGAGCGGATGGCTGTCTCCGTGTTGTATCCCATCTTGGGTATGTCTCCTTGTGCCTTCACCTGCGGTAGGCGGTCGGTGTACTGATGCAGGGCATCGAGTCGCATCTGAATGCCTAGGGAGATGTTGCCGCCTTTGTAGTGGCGGTTGGCGTCTATGAAGTCGTAGGTGATGGCGGTGCCGGCATCAATCACCAGAATGTCCTTGCCGGGATGTGCGGCTTGTGCGCCTACGATGGCGGCCAGTCTGTCCGTTCCCAGGGTCTCGGGGGTCTTGTACTCGTTGACGATGGGGATGGGGGTGCTGCTGTCCAACTTCATCATGGGGAATCCCAAGGTCTCCAAACGGCGCTGTACCTCTCGCGTCAGGTTGACTACGGTGGAGTAGATGCCGCGTTCGAAGGGGTATTTCTGACAAAAGTCGGACAGCCCGTCCAGCGTTCGGTTGGACAAGGTGATTACCTCCACCATTCGGTCCTTTTCGAAGGCGGAAATCTTAGCACTGCTGTTTCCTATATCTATTATAAGGTTCATACCACGTGCAAAGTTACAAATAATTATCAAATACAGCGAAAAAATAGCGGTTTTCATCAAAAATGAGGGCTAAAATCCTCTTTTCTGCGCTTTTTCTACCGCCTGCAACCACTTTTTTCTTACTTTTGCAGCCGAAAAGTATCACAGTCGTGTAGATGAAAATAAGAATGATGACAAAACATATCGGTTCCATCCTCTTGTGTACCTGCCTGCTCATGCTGTACTTCTTGTGCAGCGCTCCGGTGCGTGCCCAAAAGGGGCCTGTGTGTGAACCGGTGGATACGGTAAACGAGATTGTGGTGAGCTGGTTGACCTGTTCACCGGGCGAGGAGGTGTATGAACTCTATGGTCATACAGCCTTGCGTGTGCGCACTTCCCGGTTTGATGTGGCGTACAATTACGGAGTATTCAACTTCAAAACCCCTCATTTCGCCCTCAAATTTGCCCTCGGACACACGGACTATGAACTGGGGGCTATACCTTATTATATATTTGAGAAGGAATATCGCTCTCGCGGCTCCTATGTGATAGAGCAAATCATCAATCTGACTTATGAGGAGAAGGTGCGTCTCTTGCAGTTGCTGGCGGAGAACTATCAACCGAAGAACCGCATCTATCGCTACAATTATTTTTACGACAACTGCACCACCCGTGCCCGCGACATCGTGGAGAAGGCTATCGACGGTGAGGTGTGTTATCCGGAGGGCTCCGGCAAGAGCTATCGCGACATCATCCACGAGCATACTCAGGATCACCCCTGGGCGCAGTTGGGCAACGACCTCTGTCTGGGTGCCGAAGCCGATGCCCCCCTGCAGGTGCGACAAGAGATGTTTGCTCCCCTCTACTTCATGGGATACGCCGAACAGGGTACCATCGTAAAGGATGGACAGGTGCGTCCGTTGCTCTGCTCCACCCGTGAGATTATCCCCCCGGGCATACGTAAGATGGATGCCACCGCATGGTTTACCCCTCTGTTGGTGGGAATCGTGCTGCTCGTCATCGCCCTCGTTGTCTGTCTGATGGAGTGGTACTCCAACCGCATCTTCCGGGCGTGGGACATCCTGTTGAGTCTGGCGCAGGGGATAGCCGGCTGTTTGGTCACCTTCCTCTTCCTCTTCTCCACCCACCCCACAGTGGGCAGCAATTGGCAGATTCTCCTCTTCAATCCGCTGCCGTTGTTCTTCCTTTGGTGGCAGTATAGCAGCATCAAAAAACGCAAAAAACAGTACTATCATTGGGCTTACGGCACAATTTTGGGGCTTTTTCTGCTCTTTTTTGCCCTCTTACCCCAAAAATTTGATACTTTTGTAGTATTTTTGGCATTGATTTTGTTCACTCGTTCATGTAGTAGAATATTATGGCAAAGAAGAAATCGAATATAGACGCTGTATTGTTGCGAGGCTATTGGTTGTCCTCCCTCATCGCCGTGCTGGCAATTGCTAGCATGGATGCTTCGGCTGCGTCCAAATCTCCGCGACTGGTGGTGAACATCACCATCGACCAGTTGCGCTCCGATTACCTGGATGCCTTTATGCCGCTCTACGGAAACGACGGTTTCAAGCGTCTCTTCCGCGAAGGACGTGTCTACACACGTGCCGAGTATCCCTTTGCCACCATCGACAGAGCTTCCTCCATCGCAGCCTTTGCTACCGGCACGGTACCGTACGACAACGGCATCGTGGCGCAACAGTGGGTGAACCGCAGCACCCTGCGTCCCATAAACTGTGTGACCGATGCTTCGGTGCGCGGCCTACAAACCGATGAAACCTACTCTCCCGCTAAGTTGATGGTGTCAACCCTGGGCGATGAACTGAAGATAGCCACCGACGGCAAGGCCTTGGTGTACTCCATCGCTCCTTATGCCGATGCCGCCATCCTGAGTGCGGGACATGCGGCAGACGGTGCCTTCTGGATCAACGAGAAGACGGGGGATTGGTGCGGCTCCTCCTATTACTCCGGTTCTCTGCCGGCATGGGTGCAGATGTGCAACACCTATCAAGGATTGCGCTCTCGCATAGAGTCCGTCAGTTGGCAACCCTACAACGATTTGGTGGGCAACTTCAGCTACTTCCCCTCCAAGGGAGTGGTGAAGCCCTTCAAGCATACCTTCAAGAGCAATCGTAAATACACCTCTTTTAAATATAGCGGATGCGTCAACGAAGAGGTGACACGTGCCGTCATGCAGTGTCTCTCCTCCACCGCCATGGGCATGGACGGTGTGACCGATATGCTCAATGTCACCTACTACGCCGGAAGTTATGACAATCAACCGGTGGATGTCTACCCTGTGGAGATGCAGGACACCTACGTGCGCCTGGACAACGAACTGGGCAGACTCCTCTCTACCGTCGAAGGAAAGGTGGGTCGTGACAATGTACTCGTGGTGGTTACCTCCACCGGCTATGTGCGCGAAGATTTCTCTCAGAACATCTCCAAGTATCGCATCCCCACCGGCGACTTCAATATCACCCAGTCCGCCTCTCTCCTCAATGTCTATCTCTCCGCCCTCTACGGCAACGGTCGCTACGTAGAAACCGTCTACGGTCCGGAAATCTATCTCAACCAAAAGTTGATGGAGGAGAAGCAAATCAACGTAGCCGACCTTCTGGAGCGCAGTCAAGACCTGCTTCAGCGCATGAGTGGCGTCAAGGATGTGTACACCTCACAGCGCCTCACTCTCGGCGCCTGGACCCCCGGTATCAGCAAGTTGCGCAACAGCTACAATCCCAAATGCTCCGGCGATATCCGCATCGTGGTATCCCCGGGATGGCGATTGGTCAACAACGAAACACACGAAAGCAAACAGATACGCGAATCCTTCGTGGGATTCCCCCTCTTCTTCTGGGGCAATGAAGTAAAAAGCGAACAAATAGATACTCCCGTAACCGTGGACTGCATCGCTCCCACGGTGTCACAATCCATACGTATACGCGCTCCAAACGCATGTTCTTCTGTTCCTTTGACGGGTGTATGGTAAATACCCGGCACAATACAAGGTGTAATTAGAGTTTTTTTACTATCTTTGCACCGATTAATAGATTTACAAATAGAAGAAAAAATAAAATTATATATGGATTTCATACAATTGATTACGAAAATCTTCGGTAACAAGTCTACTCGAGACATGAAGGCTATCCAGCCGTTGGTAGAGGAGGTGAAGAAGATTTATCCTCAGATTGAGGCACTGGACAACGATGCATTGCGTGCAAGAGCACAGGAGTTGAGAACACAGGTACAGTCTGCCGGCGGCGAACTGAAGAAGCAGATTGCCGAGTTGAAGGCTAAGGTGGAGGAACTTCCACTGGAGGAGCGTTCCGACTATTTTGCCAAGATAGATAAGTTGGAGGCGGATGTCCTGGAGGAATACGAGAAAGCTCTCGATGCCGTTCGTGCCGAGGTGTTCGCTATCGTAAAAGATACCGCCCGTCGTCTTTCCTCTTCCGAGAATGTAGAGGTGACGGCAAACGATATGGACCGTCTCTTCGCTACGAAGTTTGACTTCGTACATATCGACGGCGACAAAGCCTACTACCACAACCACTGGATGGCCGGTGGTAACGACCTGGTATGGAACATGTGTCACTACGATGTACAGCTCTTCGGTGGTACGGTTCTGCACCAAGGTAAGATTGCCGAGATGGCTACCGGTGAGGGTAAAACCTTGGTAGCAACGCTCCCGGTATTCTTGAACGCACTGACCGGTAACGGTGTTCACGTGGTGACGGTCAACGATTACCTCGCCAAGCGTGACTCCGAGTGGATGGGCCCGCTCTACATGTTCCACGGTTTGACCGTAGACTGCATCGATAAGCATCAGCCGAACTCCGATGCCCGTCGTAAGGCGTATCAGGCAGACATCACCTTCGGTACCAACAACGAGTTCGGTTTCGACTATCTGCGTGACAACATGGCCACCAATCCGAAAGACCTGGTACAGCGCGCACACAACTACGCCATTGTCGACGAGGTGGACTCCGTCTTGATTGACGATGCCCGCACCCCGTTGATTATCTCCGGTCCCGTTCCAAAGGGTGAAGATCAGCAGTTTGAGCAGTATCAACCGTTGGTAGAGCGCCTGGTTGCCGTACAGCGTCAGTTGGCCACTCAGTACTTGGCAGAGGCAAAGCAGATGATTGCCAGTGGCGATAAGGAGACCATGGAGAAGGGATTCCTGCAATTGTATCGTAGTCACAAGGCACTGCCTAAGAACAAACCGCTTATCAAGTTCCTCTCCGAGCAGGGCATCAAGGCCGGTATGCTCAAGACCGAGGAAATCTATATGGAGAACAACAACAAACGTATGCCGGAGGCAGTGGAGCCTCTCTACTTTGTTGTGGATGAGAAACAAAACAGCGTAGACCTTACGGATAAGGGTAACGACTGGTTGGCGGATACCGTGAAGGATCCCGAACTGTTCGTGTTGCCGGACATCACGGCTCTTATGTCCGACCTGGAGGCTCAGGATTTGTCCGACGAAGAGCGTATTCAGAAGAAGGATGAGTTGATGGCGGACTACGCGATTAAGAGCGAGCGTGTACACACCATCCTGCAGTTGCTGAAGGCTTACACCATGTTTAACCGCGACGATGAGTATGTGGTAATCGACGGTGAGGTGAAGATTGTCGACGAGCAGACCGGTCGTATCATGGACGGTCGTCGTTGGAGCGATGGCTTACACCAGGCGGTTGAGGCTAAGGAGCATGTGAAGATTCAGGCGGCTACTCAGACCTTTGCCACGATTACCCTGCAGAACTACTTCCGCATGTATCATAAGTTGGCGGGTATGACCGGTACGGCTGTGACCGAGGCGGGTGAGTTCTGGGATATCTATAAGTTGGATGTGGTGGAGATTCCTACCAATCGCCCCATCGCTCGTATCGATATGAACGACCGTATCTACAAGACCAAGCGTGAGAAGTACAACGCTGTGATTGAGGAGATTGAACTTATGCGTGCCGCAGGTCGTCCTTGTTTGGTGGGTACCACCAGCGTGGAGATCTCCGAGTTGCTTAAGAAGATGTTGGATATGCGCAAGATTCCTTGTCAGGTGTTGAATGCCAAGTTGCACCAGAAGGAGGCGGAGATTGTGGCACAGGCGGGACAGGGCAGAACCGTAACCATCGCCACCAACATGGCCGGTCGTGGTACCGATATCAAGTTGAGCGACGAGGTGAAGGCAGCCGGTGGTTTGGCCATCATCGGTACGGAGCGTCACGAGAGTCGTCGTGTGGACCGTCAGTTGCGTGGTCGTGCCGGACGTCAGGGTGACCCGGGTTCTTCCGTATTCTTCGTTTCTCTGGAGGACAATTTGATGCGTCTGTTCGGCAACGAGCGTATCGCTTCCATGATGGATAAGTTGGGCTTCCAGGAGGGTGAAATGATTGAGCATAAGTGGATTAATAGTTCTATCGAGCGCGCACAGAAGAAGGTAGAGGAGAATCACTTCGGTTCCCGTAAGCGTTTGTTGGAGTACGATGATGTGATGAACAAGCAGCGTACGGTGATTTACGACAAGCGTCGTCACGCCCTCATGGGTGAGCGTATCGGTATGGATATAGCCAACATGATTTGGGACCGTTGCGTTAACATTGTGGAGAACAATGATTTTGCCGGTTGCAAGGAGTGTTTCTTGCAGGTGATGGCCATGGAGGTGCCGTTTACGCAGCAGGAGTTTGAGAGCATGAAGCGTGAAGACCTGTGTGAGAAGGCGTTTGCCGCAGCCATGGCAAACTTCAAGCGTCGTACCGACCGCATGGCAGAGGTAGCGGTTCCGGTTATTAATAAGGTATATGAGGAGCAGGGTGAAAACTTCGAGAACATCTTGGTTCCCATCACCGACGGACGTCGCATCTATCAGGTGCTCACTCCGTTGAAGGGTGCTTACGAGTCTCAGTGTAAGTCTGTAATCAAGGAGTTTGAGAAGATGATTCTCCTGCACGTAATCGACGATGCATGGAAGGAGAATCTGCGTGAATTGGACGAGTTGAAGCACTCCGTACAGAACGCAAGTTACGAGCAGAAGGATCCGCTCTTGATTTTCAAGTTAGAGAGTGCCAAGTTGTTCGACTCCATGGTGAACGACATGTACAATCGTGCCGTGAGTGTACTCATGCGTTGTCAGATACCTATCCGCGAGCCGGAGCAGGTGAAGGAAGCGGCTCCGGAACCTGCACAGCGTCCGCGTCAGCAGTATGTAGAGAGCAAGGAGGACCTCACCGATCCCAACCAGGCAGCAGCTGCCGCTCAGGACACAAGAGCGCAGAAGCGTCAACCGATTGTCAACGAGAAGACCGTAGGTCGCAACGATCCGTGTCCATGTGGTAGTGGCAAGAAGTTCAAGAACTGTCACGGAGCCGGAATCGTATAATT
>CAYSOK010000026.1:0-13848 GCA_964432645.1 uncultured Bacteroidaceae bacterium
ACACCCACGAGCGAGTATACACCCGGTAGGGACGTTTCGTGGAACGTCCTCAAAAACCCGGCACGTGAGACACTCCGGAACCTGATTTTTTATTACAAATTGAGCCCATCCAACAGGACTCGATATTCCTCCATCGCCTCCTCTATCTCGCTACAAATGATAAATTCGTCGGCGGTATGGGAACGAGCGGAATTTCCCGGTCCCATCTTAAAGGAAGGAAAGGACATGAGCGCCTGGTCGGACAAGGTGGGAGAGCCAAACGGCGTCTTACCCATCTCCACACAACGACGAATGAGCGGATGATCCGGGTCTATGCGTGAAGAGTTTAAGCGGAAAGAACGCGCCTTCACATCACTCTCCACCTGCGTACAAATGTATCGGTACAACTCCTCGTTGGTATAACACTCATTGCTACGAATATCCACCGTGAAGGTACACGTATCCGGCACCACATTGTGCTGCGTACCCGCCTGAATAATCGTCACACTCATCTTCACAGGGCCCAAGAGTTCCGTGTGCTTCTCAAAGGTATGGTTCTTAAACCATGCAATATCCTCCAGCGCCTTGTAGATGGCGTTCACCCCCTCGTTGCGAGCAGCATGACCCGACTTACCGTGCGCCGTAACATCCAACACCATCAACCCCTTCTCGGCAATCGCCGGTTGCATGCCCGTGGGTTCACCCACCAAAGCCACATCTATGTGAGGAAGCAACGGCAACACACTCTCTATACCATTCTTTCCGGAGACCTCCTCCTCGCACGACGCCACAAACACCACATTATAAGACTGCGGACGCGAAGTAAGCCAACGGTAGGTTTGCAGGAGCGACACCAAGCTCGCCCCATCATCGTTGGATCCCAAACCGTAGATTCTATCCCCCTCCGGCGTAGGCGTAAACGGGTCACGCACCCATCCATTCACCGCCTTTACCGTATCGATATGCGCATTGAGCAAGAGCGTAGGACGAGAGGTATCGTAGTGAGGATCTATGCAATAGATATTGTTACCATGACGATTGTATGCCACCCCGTGCGCTGTCAAGAATGCACAAAAGCAGTCCGATGCCTGCGCCTCATCCCTACTCACCGACGGAATGGAAATGAGAGACTTTAAGAGTTCCAAAGCCTCTTCGAAAAGTTGTTTTTTATCCATAATCTGTGACTTTTGGGCAAAGTTACACACTTTCATCGACAAAAAAGCAAGAAAAAAGCGAAATCTTTCAGTTAGTTGCAAATAAAACCATAACTTTGTAGCGCAAAAAATAAATATCGCAATTATGTTGAATGGAAGTTATCTCCCCGTACTCATAGCGGAACAAGCGCAGAAGTATGGAAAAAAGACGGCGATTTCTTATCGTAATTATGATACGAACTCGTGGGTTCCGGTGACCTGGAACGATCTGGCTAAGAAGGTGAACTATGTATCGAATGCGCTCCTTGAATTGGGGGTGAAAGTGCAGGAGAACGTAGCGGTGTTCTCCCAGAACATGCCGGAGTGTATCTACTTGGACTTCGGTGCGTACGGAGTACGTGCGGTGACAATTCCGTTCTATGCTACCAGCTCCGAAGCACAGGTGAAGTATATGATTGACGATGCGCAGATTCGCTTTGTTTTTGTGGGAGAACAACCGCAATACGAGACAGCGTTTCGGGTGCATTCCATGTGCCCCACCATGGAGCGCATCATCATCTTTGACCGTAAGGTGAAGAAGGCTGCCAACGATGAACTATCCATCTATTTCGATGAATTCTTGAAGATGGGTATGGAGCGGAAGCAGCAGGCAGGTGTGTACAACCGTGTCCACAGCTTCCAACCGACGGATATTGCGAATATACTGTACACCTCGGGCACGACCGGTAACAGCAAGGGAGTGGTTCTGACGCACGAGATGTATCGTTCGGCAATTGCGGGACACAACATCCTGCCGTTGAGCGAAAAGGATGTGGTACTGAACTTCCTGCCTTTCACTCATGTGTTTGAGCGTGCGTGGTCTTACTTGTGTCTGGCTTGCGGTTGTCAATTGGCTGTCAACTTGCGCCCACAAGATGTATTGCAGTCCATGCGCGAGGTGCACCCCACCTGCATGTGCTCGGTACCACGCTTTTGGGAAAAGGTGTATTCGGCTGTTTGCGATAAGATTGAGGCAAGCAACTTTGTGCAGCGCAAACTCATGAAGGAGGCGCTGCGCATAGGTAAGAAATACAATGTGGACTATCTCTGCAATCAGAAGGAGCCGCCGTTGTCACTCAAGTTGCAATACGGGTTCTACGAGAAGACGATTATTGCGCTGCTAAAAAGCACCTTGGGACTGGAACGAGCCAACTTCTTCCCTACTGCCGGCGCGGCTGTGCCCCCGGTTATTGAGGAGTTTGTTCGTTCGGTGGGCATCAACATGATTGTGGGCTACGGACTTACGGAAACAACGGCTACCGTGACGCTCGACATCCTGTCCAAGAAGATTTCCATAGGCTCTGTGGGGCGTCCCTTGGGTACCTATGAGATGCGCGTCGATGAGGAGACGAGCGAGATACTGTTGAAGGGACCCTCCATCACTCCGGGATATTATAAAAAGGAGTCGGCTACTGCCGATGCCATCGATGCCGAAGGATGGTTCCACACGGGAGATGCGGGATATATAAAGGACGGGGAGTTGTATCTGACCGACCGTATCAAGGACCTGTTTAAGACCTCCAACGGCAAATACATCGCTCCGCAGATGATTGAGTCTAAGTTGGTGGTGGATAGATACATCGACCAAATAGTCATCATCGCCGACCAACGGAAATTCGTTTCGGCACTCATCATCCCGAACTATCCGTTGCTGGAGGAGTACGCTCAGAAGCGCGGTATAGAGTATGGTAGTCGCGAGGAACTGTGCCGAAATGTACGTATCAACGATATGGTGATGACGCGCATAGAAACACTGCAACAGGAGTTTGCACACTACGAGCAGATTAAGAAAATCTGTCTGTTACCTAACCCCTTCTCCATGGAGCGAGGCGAACTCACCAACACACTGAAGGTGAAGCGCAGAGTGCTGGCGGAGAACTACAAGAAGGAAATCGACGCCATGTATGCAGAGTAATAACGACAAGAGAAGAAGATTGATAGAAAGATGATAACAATAGAACAACTGAAGGATGTAAAGGAGCGCGTGGAACAACTGAACCGCTACCTGAATATAGAGGCGAAACTGATAGAGGTACAAGAGGAGGAACTGCGCACGCAGGTGCCCGGTTTCTGGGACGATGCAAAGGCTGCCGAGGAGCAGATGAAGAAGGTAAAGGGTATCCGCAAGTGGATTGACGGATACAACGAGGTGAAGGCATTGGCAGAGGAACTGGAACTGGCGTTCGATTTCTTTAAGGACGAAGCGGTTTCCGAAGAGGAGGTTGACGAATCCTACCGCAAGGCTACGGAGGCTATCGAGGCGCTGGAACTGCGCAACATGTTGCAACAAGAGGAGGACCCGTTGTCTGCCGTACTGAAGATTAATTCCGGTGCCGGTGGCACAGAGAGTCAGGACTGGGCATCCATGTTGATGCGTCTGTATATGCGCTATGCCGAGGCGCACGGATACAAGTGTACCGTCAGCAACCTGCAGGACGGTGACGAGGCGGGCATCAAGACGGTGACGATGGAAATTGAAGGAGACTATGCGTATGGTTACCTGAAGTCGGAGAACGGTGTACATCGTTTGGTACGTGTGTCTCCGTACAACGCTCAGGGCAAGCGTATGACCTCTTTTGCATCTGTCTTTGTAACCCCGTTGGTGGACGATACCATCGAGGTGTATGTGGATCCGGCACGTGTTTCTTGGGACTTGTTCCGCTCCGGTGGTGCGGGTGGTCAGAACGTCAACAAGGTGGAGACGGGTGTTCGCTTGCGCTATATGTATAAGGATCCGGATACGGGCGAAGAAGAAGAAATCTTGATTGAGAACACGGAGAGCCGTAAGCAGCTGGAGAACCGCGAGAATGCCATGCGTTTGTTGCGTTCTCAGTTGTACGAGCGTGCCTTGAAGAAGCAGCGTGAGGCGCAGGCAAAGATTGAGGCAGGAAAGAAGAAAATTGAGTGGGGTAGTCAGATTCGTAGCTATGTGTTTGACGATCGCCGCGTGAAGGATCATCGCACGAATTTCCAGACATCGGATGTAAACGGTGTGATGGATGGTAAGATAGATGGTTTTATCAAGGCATATCTCATGGAGTTTGCGGGGACTGCTCCGGAGGAGTAATAGAGAAGGATATGGGACTGGAAATAGAACGTAAATTCCTGGTTACCGGGGAGTATAAGAGTAAGGCGTTTGCAGCCGACCGCATCACGCAGGGGTATATCTCCAGTGGCAACGGTAAGACGGTGCGTGTGCGCATTCGTGGGGAGAAGGGTTATCTTACGATTAAGGGACCTTCGAACCAAGAGGGTATGGCGCGTTACGAGTTTGAGACGGAGATTGCGCTGAGCGATGCCAAGGATCTTATGAATCTTTGTGAACCGGGGATTATCGATAAGACGCGTTACTTGGTGCGTAGCGGCAAACACATCTTCGAGATTGACGAATTCTACGGTAACAACGAGGGATTGGTCATGGCGGAGGTAGAGTTGTCCGATGAGCAAGAGCCTTACGAAAAACCCGATTTCATCGGTAAGGAGGTTACGGGAGATAGGAGATATTACAACTCTCATCTCCGTAAATTCCCTTATTGTTTGTGGAAGGGGCAGGAATAAGTTTTTTCGACCACAGCGCCGTCCCCACATGAATGTTTTTATCCGGATGGGCTTCCATCCACGAAACGTCCCTACACTGTGGATGGAAACGCGGGAAATTACTTTCTCCTTCTAAACCACCACAGATTCAGTGCCAAACCGACGATTGCGCCCAAACATACGCCCACGGAATTGGCAACAAAATCCCACCAATCCCCGGAACGGCACGTGGTACACGTACCCTGGATAATCTCCAACAGACCACCCATCAACATAGGAGAAACAACCCCGAAAACCGCCAACTTGGCACAATCTATATAACGGTGGCAAGTGAGATACTCCCACCAAATGACCAACGTAAAACTACCGTACATCACAAAATGTACCCACTTATCCGCAAACGGCACATCGTCCATCGGTGTTTCCGGAAATGCGGGAACGAGAGAGAGCACCCATATCGCTACAAGAACGAACAGGGATTTCCAATAATGTTTTAAATAATACGCTAACGATACCATTTTCCTTTAATTTAGTGCAAAAGTACTACTTTTTTTACTAATTTTGCAACCAAATTGTTATGAATTTGATTTTTTACATATAAAAATGAGCAATAGAGCGCAATTCGGAAGTCGATTGGGTATCATTCTGGCTTCAGCAGGTTCGGCTGTCGGACTGGGAAATGTTTGGCGTTTCCCTACGGAGACAGGAAACAACGGAGGAGCTGCTTTCCTCCTTATTTATGTACTGTGTGTACTCGTACTGGGTATGCCGGTCATGATTTCGGAGTTCTTGATTGGAAGACACTCCCACGCCAACACCGCCACCGCCTACGAAATACTTTCTCCGGGGACACAGTGGAAATGGGTCGGACGAATGGGGGTGTTCAGCGGATTTGTCATCCTGAGCTACTACAGCGTGGTGGCTGGATGGACTCTGGAATATACCCTCAAGGCCGCTGCCGATGACTTCTCGGATACGTCAGATTATGGGACGGTATTCTCCGAATTCGTTTCGAATCCCTACCAACCACTCATCTACATGACGCTCTTCCTCCTGCTCACCCACTACGTGATAGTGCGCGGTGTGCAGAAGGGTATCGAGAAGTTCTCCAAGATTATGATGCCAATGTTGCTGTTAATCATTATGTTGCTCGTTTGCTTCTCCTTCACCATGCCGGGAGCAAAGGCAGGACTTACCTTCCTGCTGAAGCCCGATTTCAGCAAGGTAACGTCCGATGTGGTGCTGAGTGCCATGGGACAAGCATTCTTCTCTCTCAGTCTAGGCATGGGATGTCTGTGTACCTATGCCTCCTATTTCGGCGAGAAGGTAAACTTGGTGAAGACGGTTTCCAGTGTAGCAATTCTCGATACGGTCATTGCCATCATGGCAGGTTTCATCATCTTCCCGGCAGTGTTCTCGGTACCGGGTGTGAGTCCGGACGAGGGACCGGGATTGGTGTTCATCACCCTACCGAATGTCTTTAAACTGGCGTTTGGTAATGCTCCGGTGTTGGCATACATCTTCTCCACCCTCTTCTATATCTTATTAGCACTCTCGGCACTTACCTCCACCATCTCCATGCACGAGGTGGTGACGGCATACATCCACGAACGTTTCGGTCTCAAACGTTCTTCGGCAGCAATTTGCGTCACTGCCACCTGCTTCGTCCTGGGTCTCTTCTGCTCCCTCTCTTTTGGAGTTTTAAAAGACATACGACTTTCCCACATGACCATCTTTGACATCTTCGATTACGTTTCCGGCAAACTTCTGTTGCCCATCGGCGGCATGTTCATCTCCATCTTCTCCGGATGGTTCCTGGACAAGAAGATTCGTTGGTCGGAGGTGACCAACGGGGGGACGGTCAACAAGACGGTGTACAGCATCTACGTATTTATTCTGAAGTTTATTTGTCCGGTGGCGATTGCCATTGTTTTCATCAACGAATTGTTGGGCGAGTAGATGTCGAAGAACTTCTTGCGGATGTCCAAGTCGGATGCTCGGGCACTCGTGGTGATATCACTCCTACTGTTTCTCTACATCACAGGGATGCAGTTCTATCGCCTGCATACGGAACAGGGGGATGAGGGAGAGCTTCTCTCCGATTCTACCGCGATGTTTGCATCGAAGTACACTCGATACAATGGGGAAAAATGGCGGCATCATCGCTATTACGATAAGCGTTCCAAGATTGCGGTATCGCTGTTTCCGTTCGACCCGAACACTGCGGATTCCATCACGCTGTTGCGGGTGGGACTGAAGTGGTATCAAGTGAAGAATCTGTTGAAATACCGTAGAGCGGGGGGACGTTTTCGCACCCCGGATGCTTTGGCGCGGCTTTATGGGTTGAGCGAGAAGGAGTTTCTCCGGTTGCGACCATATATTCGTATTGAGGGCTTTTCTCAAGAGACGACAGCTGCGACAGACAGTACCTCGGTGTCTCGTCCGGCGTTCACAAAGGTAGAGAAGTATGCTGAGGGGACGGTATTGGAGCTGAACAGCATCGACACCACAGAGTTGAAGCGTGTACCGGGAATCGGGAGTGGATACGCAAAGGTTATCATGCGTTATCGCGATGAATTGGGTGGTTTTCATTCTGCAGAGCAGTTGAAGGATATTTCATTTCTCCCGACGGAGTTGGTGCGTTGGTTTCGTGTTTCGAAGGACGTATCGTTGCGTAAGATTCCAGTGAATGTTCGTTCGTTGGAGGAGTTGCGCAAGCACCCGTACCTCCACAAGTATTCCACGGCAAAGGCCATTGTGGAGTATCGCCGGATTTACGGTAAAATCGAGAATATGGAACAATTGGCATTCATTTGCGGTTTTACCGAAGCTGAGCGACAACGTTTGGAACCGTATATTTGTTTTTAAAGGATTCCTAACCCTTAAAACTACGGATATTTTTCTTAAAAGTGTACAATTTACAGCAAAAACCCACAAAAAATCATCCAATTATTTGGAATGTTCAATAAATAGTCGTACCTTTGCACTCGCAAAACAGAAACATCGCGGGGTGGAGCAGTTGGTAGCTCGCCAGGCTCATAACCTGGAGGTCGCCCGTTCGAGTCGGACCCCCGCAACCAAACAAGAGGATAAGCAAAACGCTTATCCTTTTTTTATGCTGAAAAACAACCCACCCACACAAAACGAATACAATATAACACCTTTTCGTCAAATATTCCGCCAAAGATAGCCAAACTTATGGATTTTTTTAGTAAGTTTGCAGAGAAATATTGGTAAACCATACATTTACAAAGATGAAGATAAAATCTATTCCTGTAATATGCATGCTCCTAACCCTCTGCGGCATCACTACATCCGCACAAGAAAAGGAGATTTATATTCCCAACGAACTGCGGAATATAGACTTTGCATGCGATACAGCACGCTACTGTTATGCTCACTCCGTTAAAACACCCAACGTGGCAGTCTTCTGGGAAAAAGGATTCGGCAACGATGTGGGAACAGCACCCGAACTGGAAGGACAAAACATGAAGGTAAGCCTCAACAACCTGACCGAACGACTGGAGGACTTCTACCACTTCTTCAAAGACACCCTGCAATTTATTAAACCCGGAAGCAAAGCAGACAAATACCGCATGATGGTGATGCTCAACTACTCCCTCGAAGGCACCGCCTACGGCGGCGACTACGACAACACCATCGGCGCACTGTGGATTACACCACAACGCGTGCAAGACCGCAAACTCAACTGCATAGCACACGAACTGGGACACTCCTTCCAAAGCCAAATATCCTGCGACGGCGAAGGCGAAAGCTGGGGCGGAGGCGGCATCTTTGAAATGGCAAGCCAATGGATGCTGTGGCAGGTCAACCCGGAATGGGTGTTCGATGAAAACTATCATTTCAAAGCCTGGACCGAACTCACACACAAGCATTTCCTCGCCATGGACAACATCTATCACTCTCCTTATGTACTCGAATATTGGGGCACCAAACATGGTAAACCGTTTATCGCCGAACTCTTCCGCAACGGAAAACGAGGCGAAGATCCGGTGACAACCTATCAGCGCATCACCCATATCACACAAGAGCAATGGAACGATGAGGTCTTCGACTGCTATCGCAAATTAATGGCGTTTGACGATGCACGCATTCACCAAGTGTGCAAACCCCTGATTGGCAGCTACGACAGTCCCGTACAGACGGTGAACAACGAGCAACAACCCGTCAACGCACCCGAGGAATACGGCTTCAATGCCATAAAACTCCGCCTACCGGAAGCCGGCAAAAGCATCACCGTTCGCTTCCGCGGCAAAGAGAGCGAAGACGCCGGATGGCACTACGGATTCGTGGGCATCACCCCGGAGGGCGAACCCATCTACGGAGAAACCTCCTCAAAAATAAAAGGAAAAATCACCTTTAAAGCCCCTACCGATAAGGAGTTGAAATATCTCTACCTCGTAGTAACCGCCACCCCCACCCGACATACATCGGTGGCAGACGAAAACCCCTACGAACCCTCTCATCGAGAGATGCCCACCTATCCCTATAGTTTCACAGTGAAATAAACATTAGAAAGATATGAAAAGAATACTATGGGCACTTGCCCTCCTGCTAAGTCTTACGGCCACCGCCGAAAACTTGACCAGTCCGAACGGCAAGTTGCACGTACAGTTCACGGGAGACAAATCTTCCGGTAAGACCCCCGCCGTCACCCTACACCTCTACCTGGGCGACAAGGAGTTGGCAAGCGTACAACCCACCATGCAGTTGGAAAAGGGCGGCAAGAGCTACACCTTGGGCAACGTTGCCCCCGCAAAGGTCGATGCCGATGGCAATATCCTCACCGGAAAGCCCACACAGCAAACCGAGAAGATAGATGCCCCCTTCTTCCACACCCCGAAATTCGAACTGACCTATGGTCAGATATCCATACCCTGCGGAAAAGGCACGCTGGAGGTACGCCTCTACGACAGCGGACTGGCCTACCGTTTTCACAGCACCCTGGGCAAGGGCACAACGCTGGTTAACGACGAAGCCATCAACCTGCAATTCCCCCGCGAACCCTTCGCTTGGTTCTCCTACTCCACCAACGACAAGGAGCCCATGAAGATGGCCTTCCAGAACTACTACACCGAGGGCATGCTCTCACAGCAACCTCAGGATAAACCGGCCTTCCTCCCCGCCACCTTTGCCGTAGACGAGGCAACCGCCACCGGACAGTGCAAGGTGACACTTATGGAGAGCAACGTAGAAGAATACCCCTGTATGTATCTCACAAGCAACCTCTCGGCCGTCTTCGCACACTACCCCAAGACCTTCGATAAGTACGCTTGGCGTCAACAGAAATACGTCACCTCCGAGGAGTCCTACATAGCCAAGACACAAGGCACTCGCAACTTCCCATGGCGCATCCTGGCTGTCACGGAGAAAGACACCGATATGCCACAAAACCCTCTGGTCTATGCCCTCGCCGACAAAAACCGTATCGGCAATACCGACTGGATAAAACCGGGCAAAGTGGCGTGGGACTGGTGGAATGACTGGGGACTGGAACAAGTTGACTTCGAGGCAGGTATCAACACACAAACCTATAAATACTACATAGACTTTGCCGCCAACCACGGACTCGAATACGTGGTACTCGACGAAGGTTGGTACACTTCCGCCAAGGGCGATATGCTCACCGTCATCCCCGAGATAGACCTACAGGAACTCATCCGATACGCCAAAGGAAAGGGCATCGGTATCGTTCTCTGGACCGTATTCAACGTCCTTGACGAACAACTGGAAGAAGCCTGCAAACGATACAGCGCCATGGGCGTAAAAGGATTCAAGGTAGACTTCATGGACCGCAACGACCAAGAAGCCGTCGACATGACCTACCGCATCGCCGCCAAGTGCGCACAGTATCACCTCTTCCTGGACTACCACGGCATCTACCCTCCCACCGGCATTCAGCGCACCTACCCCAACGTCATCAACTTCGAAGCCTGCTTCGGCATGGAGGAGACCAAGTGGGAACCGGTGAAGAAAGACATGCCACGGTACGACGTCACCATGCCCTACATGCGCGGCATGACAGGTCCCGTGGACTTCACTCAAGGAGCCATGCGCAATGCCGGCAAGAAGGAATGGCAACCCATGTACTATCACCCACAGAGTCAAGGCACCCGTTGCCACCAGGCAGCCATGTACGTATGCTACGACTCCCCCTTCAGCATGCTGGCAGACTCCCCCACCGCCTACGAAAAGGAGGAGAAATATACCTCCCTCATCGCCTCCATCCCGGTTACATGGGCAGAGAGCAAGACCCTCGCAGGCATCCTGTCGCAGTACATCGTCACCGCCCGCAAGGACCAAGAAGGCAACTGGTACATCGCCGGCATGAACCATTGGGATGCTCCCCGCACCGTCTCCCTCTCGCTCAGCGAACTACCGTTTGATGTCCGCAACGTGAAGAGCGTCACCCTCCTCACCGACGGCAAGAACGCCGAGAAGAGTGCCTCCGACTATCGTATAGAGGAAGAACCACAACAACTCAAAGAGTATCTCTCCGACGGCCGCGTGAGCATCCACATGGCAAGCGGAGGCGGATTCCTTGCCATCATTAAGTGTAAATAAATTAAAATAGTATCAATCTATAAACTGCAATTTAAATGAAAAGAATCTTCGGATTGTGCATACTTGCCGCCACCATAGGAACGGCACAGGCACAAAAGGTTAAGTCGGGCGGATACCCAACAGATCCGGTTCCGTTCACTTCGGTTAAGGTGACCCAAAACACCTTTTGGGGACAACGTCTTGAGGCAAGCCGCGAGGTGACCATCCCGTTGGCGTTCTCCAAGTGTGAGGAGACCGGACGCTACAAGAATTTCGAAAATGCTGCCGAGCACCTGAAGGACCCGAGCAAGGTGTTTAAGGTAAACGGCGTGGGATACTCCTTCGACGATACCGACCCGTACAAGACCATCGAGGGTGCCAGCTACCTGCTGCAGACCTATCCCGATAAGAAGTTGGAGGCGTATGTGGACAGCGTCATCGCCATCATCGCTTCCGGTCAGGAGCCGGACGGTTATCTCTACACGGCGCGTACACAGAATCCGAGCAATCCTCACCACTGGGCGGGTCCTACGCGCTGGAGCAAGGTGGAGGATTTGAGTCATGAGTTCTACAACCTGGGGCACTTGTGCGAGGCTGCCGTAGCACACTATCAGGCTACCGGCAAACGCAACTTCCTGGACATCGCCATCAAGTATGCCGATGTGGTTTGCAAGGAGGTAGGTAAAGGCGAGGGACAGGCGCATGTGGTTCCCGGTCACCAGATTGCCGAGATGGGCTTGGCTAAACTCTATCTGGCTACGGGCGACAAGAAATACCTGGAGCAGGCGAAGTATTTCCTGGATGAGCGTGGCAAGACGACCATCAAGACGGAGTACAGCCAGAGTCACATGCCGGTGGTGGATCAGACGGAGGCTGTGGGCCACGCTGTTCGTGCCGGATATATGTATGCGGGTATGGCGGATGTAGCGGCGCTTACGGGCGATCAGAGCTATATAAAGGCCATCGATGCTATCTGGGAAAACATTGTAGGTAAGAAATATTACATCACCGGTGGTGTGGGTGCTACCAGCAGCGGCGAGGCGTTTGGTGCCAACTATGAGTTGCCGAACATGAGTGCTTACTGCGAGACGTGTGCTGCCATTGCTCAGGTGTACATGAACTATCGTCTCTTCCTTTTGCACGGTGAGAGCAAGTATTACGATGTACTGGAGCGTACGCTGTACAACGGTGTCATCAGTGGTATCTCCATTGATGGCGGTCGCTTCTTCTACCCCAACCCGCTGCAGAGCATGGGTCAGCACCAGCGTCAACCGTGGTTCGGTTGTGCTTGTTGTCCGAGCAATGCGGCACGTTTCATCCCGTCGCTTCCGCAGTATATCTATGCGGTGAAGGATAAGAATCTCTACATCAACCTCTTCATGGGCAACACCGTGGATGTCAAGGTGAACGGCAACAAGGTGGAACTGGAGCAGGTGACCAACTATCCGTGGGATGGCGACATCACCATGAACTTGAAGAAGGCGAGTGGCAAGTGGAATCTTATGATTCGTATCCCGGGATGGGTGCGCGGTCAGGTGGTTCCGAGCGACTTGTACACGTATAGCGACGGCAAGCGTCCGGGATATACCGTTAGAGTAAACGGCAAACCGGTGGAGAGCACGCTGCAGGATGGTTACTTTGTAATCAACCGTAGTTGGAAGAAGGGTGACAAGGTGAGTGTTCACTTCGACATGGAGCCGCGCACCGTTCGTGCCAATGGCAAGGTGGCTGCCGATAAGGGTCGTGTAGCAATAGAGCGGGGTCCGCTGGTGTATTGTGCGGAGTTCCCCGACAACGATTGCGATGTTCTGAACGTGCTCTGCAATCAGGAGCCTAAGTTCACCTTGGGTAGCAAGACGATTGCGAATACAGAGGTACAGACGTTGGTAACCGATGCACAGACGCTGAACTTCGATGCCAATGGTAAGTTGGTGGCTAAGGATGTCACCTTGACGCTCATCCCCTACTATGCATGGAATCATCGTGGTCCGGGCAATATGACGGTTTGGATTCCTATCGACTTGAATGCTACCAGTCCTGCTCTGCCTCCTACGGCAGCATCTCAAGCTACCATAGAGTGCAGTCAGCGTATAGGTTCTCTGAGTGCGCTGAACGACCGTTTGGTTCCGGCGGATGCCGAGGATCGCAGTGTGCCGTATGCTCACTTCTGGGGTACTCAGAAGAGTGCCACCGAGTGGTTTGTGTACAATTTCAAGGAGGCATCAACGGTTAGCAGCAGTACGGTATATTGGTTTGACGACAGCCCATGGGGTGGATGCCGTGTACCGAAGGCGTGGAAGTTGTATTACAAGGACAATTCCGGCAACTGGGTAGAGGTAAAGAACCCGAGCCGTTATCCAACGGATCGTGGTATTGCCTGCACGGTAGATTTCGACCCGGTTACAACCACTGCGTTGAAATTGGAGTTGACTCAGCCCGACCAGAAGGATCTCTTCTGTGGTGTTTACGAGTGGAGTGTGAAGTAAATTCCGCACACATTATATAATATATAAAGAATCCGCTCCCGAAGGCTTCTATGTCTCGGGAGCGGATTTTTTATATACTCAAGTTTCGG
>CAYSOK010000027.1:0-13804 GCA_964432645.1 uncultured Bacteroidaceae bacterium
CCCCTTAAAACGTGTACTTAACCGCCAATGTCGGATTAACGAAAAAGGTTCTTGAATTATTTGCCCAAATGAAATTCTGAGAAATCTCCCACTCCGTACCAACACTAAACGTGCCCGTACCCGTCGACTTGTGCTTGAGATTCACCCAAAACTGAGGCTCCGTCGTAAAAACCCATCCACGACGCTGACCCTCTGCATCGAAACGAGGTATGTAACCATACCACAAATCCGTATAACCCGAAAACGTACACCAACCCTGCGCAAAGTTTATACCCCACACATTCGTCCACTGAAACGAAGAAAATGCCTTCAAATCATTTCTCGACTGCTTGAAATACTGCTTGTAAAGCAACTGCGTAGAAAACGTACGCGAGAAATCCATACTGTGCCAGTTCCATGCCGGACCTACCAACACACACTGCTGAAAACGACTCCCCACCTCGGTGTACTTATTTATACTCAAACCACCATTGTACTCCACATGCGCCGCAAACGCATTCGAAGACTTCGACTTACCCAACGTCCACTCACGAGACACCTCCCAATAGGCACCCCCTACTCCATCCGAATAATAATCGAAGTCAATAAAAAAATAGGTGGAACCCGTAGCGTCCGGACGAAACATCTCCACCGTAGAAGTAAGGTTCGCGCGCGTGGACTCCGCATCCGGATTCATCCTACGACCCAAATCATAGTGCAACTGCACATTCACCTGCGCCTGCATCGCAACACTCGCCAGGAATGCTACAGGCAATAAAAACGTCTTCTTCATTTCTCTTGATTATGTATGTTATTGCTGTTTTCGATAAGATCACGGCTGCAAATTTATGAAAAAATCTCCACATATTCACTATCTTTATCGAGAAGAATGAAGAAGAACGTATTCTAAACATTGCACACTCCGCTTTTACGTGTGCAATGTTTTGTAAAATATTTGGAATAGCAATTTAGTATAAAGAAAAAAGTTAGTTGTTTTTGCAACAAAACAAAGTTTTCTTTATATTGTTTATTCACAACGTGTTACATGCTGTTTTCACCCATTTTGTACCATAAAATCCACAAAACGTCCCAAAAAAAAATTGTTATTTTGTTCCATTTTCGGAATAAATTTCATACCTTTGTATCATCTTAAACAGTAGAGAAAGGTATGAAACTTGACAATAATGACACCCCGAAGGCATCCCCGGATGCACCGACGAAGGACATGATGCTATACGAAAAAGGCAACGCCTACCGCAAACAAGGACAATGGGACGAAGCCATTAACTGTTACCTCGAGGCCATGGAGATAAATCCGGAAAGTCCCGCGGCAACCGCCTACGAGATGCTCATGAACATACTCAACTTCTACAACAAGGATGCTTACAATCCTTGATACCCTAATAACAATGATATAAGTGAAGTGAAAATGAACAAGATTTTTGGAGCCATAACGGTCAACAAGGAGCGATGCAAGGGTTGTAACCTATGCACCTTGGCGTGCCCAAAACAAATCATATCGCTTACCTCCAAAGAGGTGAACCATAAGGGGTACAGATTTGCTCAACAGACAGACTACGAGCCCTGCGTCGGATGCGCCGCATGCGCGGTGGTATGTCCGGACGGATGTATAACAGTGTACAGAAAAAAAGCCACAACATGAGTATGAACGAACAAGAAGCACAGTTGCTTAAGGGCAACGAAGCGATAGCACATGCAGCCATACGCTGTGGCTGCGACGGATACTTCGGGTATCCCATCACCCCACAATCGGAGGTTCTGGAGACACTGGCTCTCTCAAAGCCTTGGGAAACTACCGGCATGGTGGTGGTGCAGGCAGAAAGCGAACTCGCATCTATTAATATGGTATATGCAGCGGGAGCATCGGGCAAACGTGCCATGACCTCCTCCTCTAGCCCCGGTGTGGCACTCATGCAGGAGGGCATCACCTATATGGCGGGTGCGGAGATACCGGGACTGATTGTCAATGTGCAACGTGGTGGTCCCGGACTGGGCACCATACAGCCGTCGCAGGGAGATTACTTCCAGGCTGTGAAGGGGGGCGGAAACGGCGATTACAACGTGATTGTACTGGCCCCGGCATCGGTTCAAGAGATGGCGGACTTTGTGGATCTGGCGTTCGAACTGGCGTTTACCTATCGCAATCCTGCCATGATACTCTCGGACGGTATCATCGGTCAGATGATGGAGAAGGTGGTGCTGCCACCCTACAAGCCGCGCAAGACCGAGGCGGAGATTTACGAACAGTATCCCTGGGCTGCGTGTGGTCGAAAGGGCAACCGTAAGCCCAACATCTTTACATCGCTCGACCTTTCGGCACAGGTGATGGAGGAACACAACATACATCTCCAGGAGAAGTATAAGACCATCCGCGAGAAGGAGGTGCGCTATGAGATGTTGGGATGCGAGGATGCTGAATACGTGATTGTTGCCTTTGGCTCGGCAGCTCGTATTGCCACCAAGACCATCGAGGAACTGCGCGAGAAGGGCGTGAAGGTGGGACTCCTGCGCCCCATCACTCTGTGGCCCTTCCCCGAGAAGATTATCGGCGAACTGGCACAGCGCGTGAAGGGCATGTTGTGTCTGGAAATCAACGCGGGCCAGATGGTAGACGATGTACGCCTGGCGACACTGAACCGCGTGCCCGTACACCACTACGGACGCATGGGCGGCATGACTCCCAGTCCCGAGGAAGTGACGGAGGCGTTCACCAAACTGTTTAACCTGTAAAGAAGACCTAAGGAAATGACAAAGGAAGAAATTATACAGCCGGAAAACTTGGTCTACGCGAAGCCTAAGTTGCTGAACGACGCAGACATGCACTACTGTCCGGGTTGTAGCCACGGAGTGGTACACAAGTTGGTTGCCGAGATTATCGAGGAGATGAACATGACGGAGAAGACCGTTGCGGTATCGCCGGTGGGATGCGCTGTGTTTGCCTATAATTATATAGATGTGGACTGGATTGAGGCGGCACACGGAAGAGCCCCTGCTGTGGCTACGGCGGTGAAGCGTTTGTGGCCGGACCGTTTGGTGTTTACGTATCAAGGCGATGGCGACCTGGCGTGCATTGGAACGGCAGAGACGATTCATGCGTTGAACCGTGGTGAGCACATCGCTATCATCTTCATTAACAATGCCATTTACGGCATGACGGGTGGCCAGATGGCTCCTACCACACTTGTGGGCATGAAGACAGCGACTTGTCCATACGGTAGAGATGTGGTGTTGCACGGTTACCCGCTGAAGATTACGGAGATGGCGGCACACTTGGACGGTGTGTCCTACATCACACGTCAGTCGGTACACAATGTAGGTGCCATTCGTAAGGCCAAGGCGGCCATTCGCAAGGCTTTTGAGAACTCACTGCACGGTGAGGGTGCGAGTCTGGTGGAGATTGTATCTACTTGTAGCAGTGGATGGAAGATGACACCGGAGGGTGCCAACAAGTGGATGGAGGAGAACATGTTCCCGTTCTATCCGTTGGGTGACATAAAGGATACTACGAACAAATAATGCGGAAGTGAAGATGAACAAGGAAATCATAATCTCCGGATTCGGAGGACAGGGTGTCCTGAGCATGGGTAAGATATTGGCTTACGCAGGACTGATGGAGGGCAAAGAGGTGAGTTGGATGCCGAACTATGGACCGGAGCAGCGTGGTGGTACGGCGAATGTGACGGTTATCATTAGCGATGCGCGTATCTCTTCGCCGATTTTGAGTAAGTACGATGTGGCGATTGTTCTGAATCAGCCGTCGCTTTATAAGTTTGAGCCTTTGGTGAAGCCGGGTGGTATTCTTATTTACGATAGTTATGGTATAAACGACTTGCCGAAGCGTAAGGATTTGACGGTGTATCGCATTGATGCTATGGATGCTGCGGCTGAGATGGCGAATGCGAAGGCGTTTAACATGATTATTTTGGGTGGTCTCATTAAGATTTGTCCGGTGGTGACGTTGGATTATGTGATCCAGGGTTTGCGTAAGACGCTCCCCGAAAGACACCATAACTTGATTCCGATGAACGAGGAAGCAATTAAAAAAGGTATGGAGATTATTCGGAAAGTGGAGGACGCAGTGTAAGGATGGGTTAACACACACAGTGTGGGGACGTTTCGTGGAACGTCCATACACTGTGTGTGTTTTCTTTAAATCCCGATTCCCATATCTATTAAAATTTCACGTTCCTTATTGAGTTTCACATTCATAGGCAAACCTATGGACGTACGCTTATGATTACGCAAACGCTTTAACTCCGCAAAACAATCCGGATTGATAATCTCACACGCATACAAATTCTCAAAAGAAACATCCGTAAGGAGCGTACCCGCAGACAACATCTTACCTTCCTCTATGTTCTCCACATCGTCCAAACGAGCATGCTTGCGCCCCTTATCATCACAATACGCCGTAAGCACCGCCGCATCCTTGCGCGCCGGACACACAAAAACAGGACTCTTATGCGCGTACATCTTATATATATTACCACGCGTCTTGTCAATCAACTGAGAAATCGGCACACGATTCACCCTACCATCCTCATACGCCAAGATAAGACTGCCGTCCACCTCATCATCGTGTATGGCCAGAGTGAGAATACCCGCCTCCCATTCAATATCATCACACACACACCACTCTCCGGGACGGAGTATGCGCAGAAAACATACCGTTTCCACACCATATCCTTCCACCCAATTGTCCACCACATTGCTGCGCCAAACACTCGTAGCCAAATGGTCCTCGGTCGTGGCCGGACGTTCATGCTTCTCTTCCTTGGGAACTTCATCAAAGTCCATCGGCGGAAGCACACTCTCCTCCACCACCACATCTGCGGCAGGCTGCACATGGAACAACTCGTAATCACGATCGTTCATGATACCGGTGAGTTGCTCCAGATTGTCAATAGCGTGGGTGGAACTACCCTCACGCAAGTAATATTTATTGTCTAGTCCCAGGCAAACGGGTACCTTGCTAGGCGCCACCTTTATCACATAGAGCCAGTGCTTACCTGCCTCCGGATGCTCAATGGCAATGGAGGCATTCACCGCATCTCCCATGGTCTGACGTATCTTGTTGCGGATGTAACGGTCGTACTTATCACGATTGTTATCGAAGAAAGGAATGGCCAAATCGTCTGCCAATCCTCGTGCCACACCGGTATCGTCCACACCCAGATAGACACGTCCTCCGTAGGTGTTCGCCATACCGCAAATCACCTTCATGATGTTGAAAGTCTGCTGATTAATATCCTCACGCATATTGTTGTTGGGCGGGAACACGATGGAAGTCTTGAACTCCGTCAACTGATCTTCCTCGCCAAAAGAATAGATTTCCGGCAGTTCTCCCTTGATGTTGAGCAGATCCTTGATGCGAGCGATAATGAGTTTCTGCTGCTCCTGCAAGTCGAAACCGTCTGCCATGTTGTACGAGAGTACCAAGCGCGAAAGTTTGTTCAATATGTAATCATCGCTGTAGTCCGTAAGCACACTCCACAAGAACTCATTCTTCTTCTGAAGACCGATGCTGTTGAGAATACGAATCTGATAAAAACGTCTGCGTATGATAGGGAAACGCTCCACAATATCCGCATTCTCCGTAGCCAAGATGTCGAGTTCCTCATCGTCCACCTTCCCGTTCTGTGCATAATCATCCATCACACGGATGAAGTTGCGACGTTGTTCCAGATACCCCATCGTCACCGTATCGCCAATCATGTGACTGAGGATGTGCGCCACGGAGAGATATGCATAGGAGAGTTTGTTGTCCTTCTCCAACACCGCCTTATGGTCGAAGATGTTGATTATCTCCCGGATATACTCCGGTTCAAACTGATCCTCGGAGACCGACATGGCATCAGACTCCAACTCCTCTTCACTCTCCTCGTAGACATCATCCATGTAGCTCTGCAAGAGCGTCTCCGCTGCCTTGGTGATATCCACCGGCTGCGTTGCCATCGCAAACACCTCGCCCTGTATGGCGCTCGGCTTGGTGGAGTCCAGGTGACGTACACGCACCATATCCCCCACCGTGTAAGGGATGTCCTCGCTCACATCCGGCACAAAGAGACCGTAACCGTGCTCCGTGACACCGTAGTACACATTGTGGGAGTCGTCCTTGAAGATGAGTTGACAGTTCACCTCGTCGCTGTACTGCACCTCCTCGCGCACGAACTGGTCTATAAAACTCAGAGCATCAAAGATGTATGTGCGCTTCTCCTCTTGTTGACTCACGATGGCGTTGATGCGAACATGCAAGAGCATGGGCTTGCCGTCGGCATAGAACGACTCGATATCAAACTTGGGATCGTAATGGAACAGACTCGTTGTTCCTCCCTTCACATAGGTATCCAGCCACCCCGTACCCTGGTACATGTCGTCCTCTATCTTACAGTAGAAACGACAAGGATGCAGAGCATCCGACTCTCTCCAGAGCACACGAATAACCGTCTCCGTGCCCACATCCGGGAAGAGTTTGCTGTGGCGCTTCACTATCTGCGGACGCTGTTCAAAGAGGTCCGTCTCTACATTGCGCCAATAGTTGCACCACGTCTTCAGTTGAGACAGTTTCGTGATGCTATATTTCGATGCACCATCCAAGAAGATTTGTATGTTGTGCCACCCCGGGAACCCCTCCGGCAGCACATTGCGCTCCTTGTTGCCCGATGTGGTGCGAGAGAAGGTGATGCCCTCCATACTCACCGTAAAACGCACATTGTCTGTCTCATAAGAACGTGTCAAGAAGGTGGTGTTACGCAACTGCGTACTCGACAACTGATATGCCAACGTATTCACCTGCGTAAAGTCCTTCGCCCAGGAGAAGTCGTTGAATTCATCGTCCGAGAGGAGAAGCGATGCAAAGGCATGGTCCAAGAGACGCTGGAATACCTCGTCCTGTCCCGGTTGCTCCTTGCCCTGCAGATTCTTACTGCGCACGTAAGAGAGGTAATGGTAGAGCATGGAACGATACAACGGACGATCCCTCCCCGCATCGTTGGACATCAACAGCAGGTAGCAGATGGAGCGCACCATACGCTTCAGCAACACCGTACTATTGTTGTTCTCCACCACCGCCTCCCGGTACACACGTTCGCGGTTGGAACGGATGTAAAACTCCAGAAATCGCGCAAAGGCATGATTGAAAGACGCCTGACGCCACTCCTTGGCGTAGAGCGCTATAAGGTCGAGAATCGTATCAATCTTCTCCTCCAGGATAGCCGGTCGAAGGGAGAAAATAGAAATCAGCAACTCCATCTTGTGACGCGGATTGTAGATATAGCCTGAGTTGCGAATCTTCTCCAAGATGTTGTCTATCTCCTCACTACACCGATTGGCATGAATCAGATTCAAGCTCTCCAGATAGGTCTCCGCCATAGCGATACGCCCTGCAATCCACTCCTGGAAGTTCTCGCGCTCGGAATCGGAAAACTGGAGCAGATAGTCGGAATCCTCTATAACATAGAGACACAATCGATGATAACACCTGAGCATCCCCTCGCGATGCTCTCTGCGCAAGGGCCAATTCTCCACATTCTCAATCGACAACAAGGCCTTCACCACCCACTCCGGATTGTTGGCTCGGAAATATTCACGAGCATCGAGGAAGACGTCGCTGCGATGCAAAATCATCAAGATGTATCGCGTAAGAACAGAGTCTATGCCTATTTCCTGCAACAAACTTTGCGGAGATTTACACGTCAGTAAGGTTCGTTTTCCGGATTCTATTAAACTTAAAATCAGCCTATTTTTATCGGGACGGGTAATTGTACAGAAGATTCTCTGCTGGGGCACCAGATAAGTATCGCGTCGACATTTCAAGCGGAAAGGCACCCCTTCATCGTCGCGAACATCGTAATACCTATACTCCTCCGACGGATTATAGGCACCCTTATTGACGATAAAAGAATACGCTTTCCCGGGTTCGTAACGGTCACCGAACATCTGCGCAAAATTCTGCACAAAGACGATGTTGTCACCGTGCACATCTTTCACCATACAAGGCAACTCCGACCTGCTTGCCGTCTCCCGATCCCCCCTTTGGAAATCGAACATACGAATAGCATACTCCTTTTTGTTGGCTTCGACGATAAAGAAGGAGCAATTCCCCTCCTCGCGCACGCTCCTGACAGGCAACGTGTAGAACTTTCCTTTTTTAAATACCTCCCGATTCATAGGACATAAGATTAAAGTTTATATAAAATGTGGCACAAAGATAGTATTTTTTTTAGAAAATTGTATGAGATATCAAAATAAAAATGTTCCTTTGCACCTTGAAAAGATTCGAAACGATGAAACAAGGACAATTTTTCTTTGCAATAGCACTCACAGGAGCTCTCATTACTGCATGCTCCCATCAAGATACAGAGGACTGCTCACAGCCCACACAACAGTTCATCGGTGAGGCACCGGACTACAACGACGACGCCATGTGGTACACCGAACGCAACGACACCAACAACACCGGTGCCGATGTGTTCTACGTCATCTCCACCTGGGAATACGACTGGTACACTCCCGACAGCATCATCTCTCACTATGCCGATATCACCAATCCTAAACATCTGGCAGACATGAACATAGAGATGAAGCAGACGGCAGCTTACATGGCAGACGGCAACAACTATTACGCCCCCTACTACCGCCACATCTCCCTAAACTCCTGGGCAACACTGAACGAAGACACCATAAGCAATCGTTTCCACGCCATCTCCTTCCTCGACATACAAGATGCCTTCAACCACTATCTGGAGCACTGGAACCACAACCGCCCTTTCATACTGGCAGGATTCAGTCAGGGGGGTAAGTCTGTGGTGGAACTGATGAAGCGCATGCCGGAGGAGGTGCGACAACGCATGGTGGCGGCCTATGTGCTGGGATACAAGGTGACGGAGGAAGACTTGCAAACGGCGCCCTGGATTAAGGCGGCACAGGACTCTACCGACACCGGAGTGACCGTGTGCTACAATTCCGTGAGCGATGTGAAATATATCAAGTCCATCGTGAGCGCTCCCAACACCATGTGTATCAACCCCGTAAACTGGAGAACGGATAGCACTCCCGCTACCCTCCACGACACCATCACGGTGACGGTAGATACCGCCCACCACGTGCTGGTGCTCAAGGGATTCGACGGCAGCTCGCTGCCCAACATCCTGGATGTGCTGAACACCGGCGACTACCACGGTGTGGAACCGGGACTTTACAGCGAGTGTCTACGTAAGAATATCAAACAGCGAATTGCAGCTTTTAAATAAATCGGGATGCAGGAGGAGAAGACCGAGGCGTATGCCCCACAAACGGCACAAGACTTATACGGAGATTTAGCACAAGCACTGGAGGAGAGGCCTGATTATCTGAGAGTTTACAGAAGATTTCAGGAGGTATTCATGGATTGTCTGAACCAGAAGACAGCAGGACTCAACCTGCGGTTCGGCGGTGCTTTTGCCAAGACGGACTATCTGTTGAAGGAATACAAGGCCGACCGCAAAATCACTAAAAAGGTAAACGACACTCGTGTGCGCCTACGCAACATGCGGGCTGAGGGGACGGAACTCTCCAAATGGTGTCTATACGACTTGCGCAATCTGTGTCTCTTCATAGAGTTGCTCTACGACGAACGCATCCCCGCAGCACTGCGAGAACAGTTCCCCACGGTACCGGAACAGAAAATGCGTCCGCCCAAGATTGGCGACTATCTGCGCATGATTGTAACCCACTGGGACGATACCTACCTATACGGCACCTGCGAGGAGCAACCGGACGGCGGAGAGGTGAAGGTGCAATACACCCACCGGAACTCCCCCTACGAGGACTACGATGGCACCTATCTGCAACCCTTACTGAAGGAGGGCACACAGCTCAACCTCATCTATCCCCGTAAGAGCAAGGAGGTTATCTATCCGGAACTCATCATCTACGAGCCCGACTATCTGGTAGACATATCCACCATCGCCCACTGCTTCACGAGCTATGCAGAGTCCCCCTACGTACACTTGATTCGCAAACTGGAGCCCAACTGTGCCACCACGCACACCCTCCTGGGTAACTTTGCCGGACAACTCCTGGACGAGCAGATACAAGCCACCGACGGTCACGCACTGCCCTACACCGAGAGTGCCACACGATTTTGGCAAAACTCTCCCATCGACATCATCACCACGGAACCGGACAAAAACTTCCATGACAACGCCAAGATACAGCAGGAACACATCCACCATGCGATACACGAAATCCTGCCGCACGCCTTTAAGGATTTCGACATAAAGTCCTGTATGGTAGAACCTTCCTTCTTCTCGGAGATGCTGGGAATACAGGGGCGTATGGACTTCCTGCAACAAGATTTCAAGATACTGATAGAGCAGAAAGCCGGCAGAGCAGCCTACGTGCGGGGCGATGACTTCGTCACCCCCTCACACACCGAAGAGCACTACATACAGATACTACTCTACATGACGTTGATACGCTACAACTACAGCGAAGCGTACAAGAAAAACCGCTCGGTACGTGCCCTCCTACTCTACTCCCGATACCAGGATCAGCTGTTGGCATTGGGCTTTGCTCCCGACTTGGTTTTCAATGCCATACGTCTGCGCAATCGACTGGTGTGGATGGAGTTGGGAAACACCGAGGAGAAGAACATACGCATACTGGAGCGCATCACACCGGATACGCTCAACATGAAGCATGTCCGAGGGGTGCTGTGGGAGAAGTATCAAAGTGTACAGATTAACAACGTACTCCTGCCCATCCGTCAAGCATCGGAACTGGAGCGAGCATACTTCTTCCGTTTTATGGCCTTTATCGCCAACGAGCACGTACTCTCCAAGTTGGGCAACGAGACAAAAGAGGACTCCGGTTTTGCCGCCATCTGGAACAACACCCTGGAGGAGAAACTGCAAGCCGGCAACATCTATCACAACCTACGCCTGCACACCCCCGCCCCCGGCACCACAGGTAACATCAAACAAGTGGAACTCACGTTTACCGATACGGAAGATCACACCATGTCCAACTTCCGCATAGGCGACATTGTCCTGCTCTACCCCTACCTCCCCGGCACCTCTCCGGATGCTCGCAAGACGATGGTCTTCCGCAGCACGATATCCGACATCACGGCAGACACATTGACTCTGGAACTACGTGCCACACAGACTGACGCCAAGATTTTCCTGCGTCACGAGAAGGAAGTATGGGCTGTGGAACACGACTTCATGGAGTCCTCCTACAGTGGTCTCTATCGAGGCATGCAAGCCTTCCTGTCAGCCCCCCGCGAACGACGAGACTTATGGCTCCTGCAACGAGAACCACGGGTAGACAAAACTCGTTCGCTCAATGGTGATTACGGTGATTTTAATGAACTATCGCTCAAGGTAAAACAAGCACAAGATTTGTTCCTCATCATAGGTCCTCCCGGCACCGGAAAGACCTCCTATGGACTGCTCACCACCGTAAAAGAGGAGTTGACCGACCCCCACAGCACAGTGCTACTCATGGCCTACACCAACCGTGCGGTAGACGAGATTTGCAGCAAGTTGAAGGAAGAGGGCATAGACTTCGTACGCCTAGGCAGCGAACACAACTGTTCCGAGGAGTACACAGAGCACCTGCTCACCCGCAAGGCGAAGTCCTTCACGCGCAGTGGAGAGTTCAAGGAATACGTGCGTCACATACGTGTGTTGGTAGCCACCACAACCGCCATGACCGCTCATCTCCCGTTGCTCAAGATACGCCCCTTCAGTCTGGCTATCATAGACGAAGCTTCGCAGATATTGGAGCCACAATTGATGGGAATAGTGAGTGCTCACGATGCCGCAACTCAAGAGCCTTACATCCGCAAGATGGTGCTCATAGGGGATCACAAGCAACTCCCGGCGGTAGTACAACAGCGTCCGGAGGTATCTAAAGTAGAGAATGAACTTTTACATGGTATTGAATTGACGGACTGTCGATTATCCTTCTTTGAAAGATTCTTGAAACGATACCGTCAGAACCCCGATATAGTGTACATGCTCACCAAGCACGGTCGTATGCATCAGGACATAGCTCAGTTCCCCAACCAAGCCTTTTACAACGGTCGACTAGAGGTGGTACCGTTGGAGCACCAGGTGGAAGGGCTCCCCTCCACGGTAGATACGAGCAACGGTATCGATCGCATGTTGTCCACCCATCGAGTGGTTTTTCTGCACGTAGACGCCCCCAAGAAGAGTTTATCAAACAAGGTAAACACGGTAGAAGCGGAGATGATTGCGGCAACGGTACTGCGCATATACGAGCGAGAAAAGTCCCATTTCAATCCTGCCCGCACCGTAGGTGTGATTGTTCCTTATCGCAATCAAATAGCCACGATTCGCAGCAAGATAGACGAGAGCGGTATAGAGGAGCTTCACAACATCACGATAGACACGGTGGAGCGTTATCAGGGGAGTCAGCGGAAGTACATCTTATACGGTTTTACGGTTCAGCGTTACGCGCAATTAAAGTTCCTCACAGACAACGTATTCCGAGACACGGACGGCACGTTGGTGGATCGCAAATTAAACGTAGCCATGACGCGAGCCATGGAGCATTTGATTATGGTGGGCAATGCGTCCCTCCTGCAACACGCCATCATTTTCCATCAATTATTAGATTACGTAAAGGAGAAACAAGGTTTCCTGACAATCCCCCCGGAGGACTATATCGCAGGGAAGTTTTAGAGGAGAAAAGCGTCCTCAAAAAAATCCCCATAAATAATTTTGTCATGTCGAAAAAAAAGTCGACCTTTGTTCAGCAGTAAAGATTTGAACGAATAATGAAGAGTATATTTCTCGTAGTGGGGCGCACCGTAGACCCCCACTTCACCGTAAGTATCGACGAATACGTGAAGCGCATAAAACACTATATGCCCTTCGACATGGAAGTCATTCCGGAACTCCGGAACACCAAAAGCATGACCGAGAAAGTGCAAAAAGAAAAAGAAGCCGATGCCATTCTAAAAGCACTCCAACCCGGTGACCACGTAGTACTTCTCGATGAACACGGAAAAGAATTTCGCAGTCTGGAATTCGCCACCTGGATACAACAAAAGATGAGCATGTCCCCCAAGCGACTCGTCTTCATTGTAGGCGGTCCATACGGATTCTCACAACGCATATACGATGTGGCACGCGAAAAGATTTCTCTCAGCAAGATGACCTTCTCACACCAGATGATACGTCTCATCTTCACCGAGCAGATTTACCGAGCCATGACAATACTCAACAACGAACCTTATCATCATGAATAATTAAAGGAGTAAGACTATGAATGAAAAATGGATGAAACGGGCCATAGAGTTGTCCGTAAACAACGTAAAAAACGGAGGAGGTCCCTTTGGGGCCGTAATCGTACGCGGCGATGAATTAATCTCCATCGGAGTGAATCGAGTGACCGATCGATGCGACCCCACCGCCCATGCCGAGGTATGTGCCATACGCGAAGCCACCTCCAAGTTGCAACGTTTTGACCTGAGTGACTGCGAGATATACACCTCCTGTGAACCCTGCCCCATGTGTTTGGGTGCCATCTACTGGGCTCATCTCAAAAAAGTATATTACGCCGGAACCAAACAAGACGCCGCCGATGCCGGATTCGATGATTCCTTCATCTACGAAGAACTCTCACGTCCTTACGCTCAGCGTCACCTCCCCATGGAAAATCTCCTAAACCAAGAGGCTCAAGCGGCCTTCAAGGAATGGAAAGAAAAGAGCGATAAAATAGAATATTAGGGGAACCCAGATTCCGGATATATATACACCATCGAGTGAACCATCCACAGTGTAGGGACGTT
>CAYSOK010000028.1:0-13706 GCA_964432645.1 uncultured Bacteroidaceae bacterium
CGTTCCACGAAACGTCCCTACACTGTGGATGGCTCTCTCGTAGTTGTTTTCACAATTCCGAAACTTGAGTAACATATTAATCAAAGACTTAGGAAAATCCGAAACTTGAGTTATTTATTCCATTACGACTTCCAAAGGTTGCTTCATTCGGGCGGCGTATCCGTCGAGGAGGGCTTGCCAAACGGTCATATTCGGGACATCGTATTTGCTCCATGCGGTGCCGAAATAGTAGGTGAAGGTTTGGTCGGGGGTGTAGGTGGTCTTGCCTAACACGTGTCCGATGCCTCCGGCTTTGGTTTCCTTTAGGGGGAGATATTGCAACTCGGCATTGTTGTCGGGGAAGAGTATGCCTATGTACAACTCTCCGTTTTGTCCTTGGGGGGTGTCGAGGGGATCGGCATAGGCTACGTAGCTTTTCTCCTTATTTATAATATAGGAGGAGGGGGCACTTTCGTGTACTACTATGCCGGCGGCTACGGGACGGTCACTGCTGAGTCCTTTGTAGTTTACGGTGCAGGAGGCTAGGTGACTGCCTCTGTCTTGTGAAAGTACTCTGTGTTCTATTACGCCTTTGTCATTGCCTTTGTCTTGAGCGTACATCTGCTCGCTTACGGTGAAGCGGAGTGGACCGTTTTCCAGAATCTTGGCTGTTTCATAGACGTCCGGCAGCAGGAGGTCGTCGCCGTCCATAAGGGCGGGGGCTCCGGCTCCCAGGGTGCTGCCTACGGTGTAGGCGTCCATGCCGAGGCCTTTGTCGCGGTGGTAGGTGTATACGTCGCGGTGTATTTGACTCCATTCACTGCCACGTCCTTGTTTTTTTAGGGATTCGTTTACGCCGTAGCTGGTTAACTCGTTGTGATAGAGTTGGTCTTGCACGGGGGCGGAGATGTTTTTACAGAAGATGTCGTAGCCTGTGACGCCTTTGTTGTGCATCTTGGGACCGTAGAAGCGCCAGGCGTTGCGGTCGTTTTCCCAGGTGAGGTCGTCTTCACGATTGGGGTAGAGGCGTCCGTTGCAGTCCAATCGATAGGCCTTGGGTTCGCCGGTGACGAGGGTGAAGGTGGTGGAGGATTGCGGACGTACAAATACTTGTATCAGTACTTTGCCATCGTTGGTGATTTGATAGGGTACTTCTACTTTGTCTCCGTCCAATACGAGGAACTGACGTCCACCGGAGATGCTTAACTTCTTATATACGGTGGCTGCTTCGAGTTCTATGACATCGTTGCGGTTGTCTGTGGTGGGGTTCTTGACGGTGACGCTGAAGCTTTTGCTGTTTTGGGCTATGCGGGGGGCGCCGGGACGTGTTTCCAGTGAGGCGGTTCCGTCTACATAGCGAACGCGTTCACAGGCTGCGAGCAACCAGGCGCCTGTTCCAAAGGGTGCCTGACTGTGGGCGTCTACTATCTTGGTGGGGTCGGGTTTTTCACCGATGGGTTGTACGTAGCCTACACTTCCGTCTGCTTGTAATGCAACGGTTGATAGGTAGTTCCAGGCTTTTTCTATAGTTTTACTATAGGTGGCTTTGTCCAGGTAACCGTGGTTTACTCCCCACTCCAAACCGTAGCAGAAGAAGGCTGTTCCGGAGGTCTCGGGACCGGGTGCATCGCCTTCGCACAGCATGGAACGGCTCCAGTATCCGTCGGCTTGTTGGCAACGTGCTACGCCTTCGGCGAGTTCTTTGAAACGTGTTACAAAGATCTCGCGGTTTTTATAATCTACGGGCATATCGGCCAGTACTTTTGCCAAACCTGCCAAAACCCAACCATCGCCACGTGCCCAAAAACTCTTTCCTCCGTTGCATGAGGTCTTGACTTTGGGCCAAATGTACTTGCCGTCGCGGTAATAGAGTTGGTCTTCTTTGTCCCACATGAGGGAGTCGCTCCACAGGAAGTTTTCGTAGAGCTTGTCCAGGTACATCTCATCGCCGGTGAGCTTATACATCTTGGTCATGACGGGCATTACCATGTAGAGGGCGTCTGCCCACCACCAGAACTTGTTGTCTTCCATTTGGCATTCGTATGCCATAACTTCTTTGGCTCGGGCTACTTTGTAGTCTTCGGGTACAAGGTTGTACATGTCTATGTAGGTCTGGAAACAGATTTGCCAGTCGCCAAAGAGCACAAAGTCGTTGCCTTCGCCGTAGGTCTTGTATTTCCAATTGCGTTTGTCGTTGCTTGTGGCGCCTTTCCAATTGTTGTGGCGACACCAACGATCGCTGTACTGATAATAGTCTGCCTTGCCCAACAAACGGTATGCTTCCATGTTGCCGGTGTAATAGGCGGCGTTGTCCCAGAAACCACGGGTGTAGGGGGTGTTGTTGGTCTGCCAATAGTCCTGCACCTTCTCTATCTCTGCGATGGGGGCGGTGAGGCTTTTTTCTGTTTTCTTCTTTTTGGCTTGTGCACCGGTGGAGAGTAGCAGCATCGCCACCAAGCCAATGATTAATTTCTTCATGTTGCTTGTTGTTTATAAAGTTTTTCTTTAATGCTAAATACCGAATGGGTTGATACTCTGTTGATTCTTCTCTACCACATCGTTGATGTTATCGTAGGTTCCGTCTATGCTCTTGAGTGTCTCGGGGGCGATGGCTACCGCTGCCTTCAGGTCTTCCATACTACCTTCTTTATCTCCGAGGGCGAGCTTTACGGCTCCGCGCATCTTGAATCCTTCGGCAAATTCCGGCATGGATTCCAGTGCTTCGTTCATCACCTTGAGTGCTTCTTCCGGTTGTTGGAGAGTGAGGAGCAACTGGCACAAGTCCAGGTAGCCTTTGCGACAGAAGGGGTTGTTTGCCAGAATGGATTGTAGGCGTTCTCTTGCTTCATCGCTTCTACCACTGTTGGCCAAAACCTCTGCTTTCATCAGTTGTAGGTCTTCTTGGTCGTCGCTTTCCATGATGGGGGCTTGACAACATCCGCTGCTCAGCGGGGGTAATATCTCTTCGCGACCGGAGGTCACCTCTAAATAGTGGTCTATGTCTTCCTCGGCGTTCTTCCAATCGCCCATACTCATAAACACCTCCGCGCGGGAGCGTAAGGCGGTGAGGTTATCGGGTTCCTTACAGAGGAGTTGGGTGAGGGAGGCTACTGCCATAATCGGGTTGTTCTGTTCTTTTTGGGCGGTACCCAACAGCCATAGGGCTTCCGTGTTGTCTGCTTGCAGAGCCATTGCTTTCTGTGCGCTCTCTTCCATGGCGACCCACTCCTTGAGTACGTACTGTACATGTGCCATGGCTATCCATTCATCGGGGTTCTCCCGTTGGGTGGAGAGTAGTGTTTCCAACTGGTCTTTTGCCAATAGCGGTTGACCGCTGTTTAGGTAGGCTTTGGCCAAACAACTGCGTATTTCGGCATCTTCGTGTATCTCCAATGCACGCTGAAAACAGGCTACCGCGTAGTCTGTTTGGCGTATGTTCATGGCTTTCATGCCATCTACTTTCAGTGTCTGAAAGTCTTTCTCGTTCTTTTGCTCCGGTGTTTCTTCGAACCCTAGGAGCGATTTAAAGAATCCCATTTATATCTTTGTTTATTTTATATTTATTCTTTATTGTGTGGATGCGAGGCGTACGTGGATGCAATCCAGTACGATGATTCCTTCGTCCAACATCCTTCGTAGCAGTTTTGTGGTCTCGTCATAACGGTTGAAGTGATACTTTACTTCTTGTATCGTATGTGGTTTACCATCAGCTAAAAAGGTCATAACCATATCGCGCAGGTCTTCTTGGCTGGAATTCCTTTTTCGCTTCTCTACACAAACATCGCATATACCGCAATCCTTTTCGGAATGTTCTCCAAAGTACTCCAACAGCAGACGACTTCGGCAAACTCCTTCGCTTTCGGCGTATTTGAGCATGCCGTCGATGCGATGGGTATACTGTTCCTTGCGATCTTCGTACACTTGTTTGGGGATGACAATGTGTTCCATCTCCACTCTTCGAACGAGGTAGGTGACGTAGGGGCATCGGCGGCGCGGGATGTAGTGCAAGACGCGTGCCCGGGTGAGTCGGAGAAGTGCTTGGTAAACGCCGGTGGCGTCCATGTCGCAGACTTTGGCTATTCGTTCTTCCTCTATCACGATGTATTCGGCAAACATACCTCCGTAAAGACGTAGCAGGGCACGTAGTACCTTCTCGCATTCTTCATCGAAATCCTGTTGGTACAGTTCGTTACGTTTCATCAAGAACATGATGCGTGAACTGGTTTCCTCCTCCTCGGTGTAGTCTATGTAGCCTGCCTGCGTAAGAATCTTGAGTGCGCTGCCAACTTGGATGGGGAAGTAGTGGAAACGTGTGCAGAAGTCTCTCATGTTGAACACATAAGTCACGTTGCATCCGTCGCCCACGGCCAACTGATAGTAATAAGCCAGGTGTTCGTACACCTCTCGTATATATTGCTTATCGGGATAAGAGGCGGGGACTCGTTTGAGGAGTGTCGTTCGGTCTCTTTTGTTAAAGATCAATACGGCATATGCCTTCTCTCCATCGCGTCCCGCACGTCCTGCTTCCTGGAAGTAGGCTTCCGGAGAATCGGGTGTGTGCAGGTGAATCACCACGCGTACATCCGGCTTGTCTATCCCCATGCCAAATGCATTTGTGGCTACCATCACCCGCACGTCCCCGTTTTGCCATTGTTGTGCGCGTTCGTCTTTGGTTGCGTTGGTTAGTCCTGCGTGATAGCTCACGGCACTTATGCCTTGTGATATGAGCACCTCAGCTATATTGACTGTCTCTTCTCGACTGCGGAGGTAGACGATGGCTGAGCCTTGTGTTTTGTCCAGTATATGAACCATTTCTCCGAGTTTGTCTTCTGTGTTCCGCACCACGTAAGCTAGGTTTTTGCGATGGAACGACATCTTGAAGACGTTCTCTTGGCGAAAGGCTAATTTGTCTTGTATGTCTTGCACCACTTCGGGGGTGGCGGTTGCCGTAAGTGCCAGAATGGGGGCTTGCGGCAGAATTTTGCGTATCTCTGCTATCTTGAGATAGGAGGGGCGGAAATCGTACCCCCATTGGGAGATGCAGTGTGCCTCGTCTACGGTGATGAAACGGATGGGTATGTGTCGGAGCTTGGTCTTAAAGAGCTCTGTTCCCAGTCGTTCGGGAGATACGTAGAGAAACTTGTAATCGCCGAAGATGCAGTTCTCTAAGGCGATAATCACTTCGCGGCGGGTTAGTCCCGTGTAGATGGCGGTGGCTTTGATGCCTCGATTGCGGAGGTGTTCCACTTGGTCCTTCATGAGGGCTATGAGTGGTGTAACTACCAAACAGCAACCGGGTTGTGCCATGGCGGGTACTTGAAACGTGATGGATTTGCCGCCTCCCGTCGGCATGAGTCCCAGCGTATCTTGTCCGTTCCCTATGCTTTCGATAATCTCCTGTTGGATACCTCGGAAATCGTCGTATCCCCAGATTTCTTTCAGTATGGCTTTATAGTCCGTCATCTACTGTTTCCGAGGGGCGTATATCTTCTATTTGTAACTGTACTTCGCCTCTTTTAAAGGCGTTTTCCTCTATGGAATACACGATGTCGAAGGAGTGCTTGGTCTTGATGTAGGAGGCTTGCGCACTCTGTCCGAAGGCGATTCCGTTCATGATGTTGTTTGACTTGTGGTCGACGAGTTCCAATTTGATGTGTTCTTGTTCGCGTCCCACCACCTTGCTGGTGCCGTAGTCGTATACACCGCGGGTGCAGAAGTGGGGTTTGGGATTTTCAGGACCGAAGGGAGCGAATCTCTTGAGGTCTTGATGGAACTTGCGGGTGATGTCGCGGAAGTCGATGTTGGCATCGATGTCTAATGTGGCACAGGTTTGTTCTTCGCCGATATGTGCTGCTACATATGCTTCGAATCGATGCGCGAATGCTTCAATGTTTTCTACTTTTAGCGTGAGTCCGGCGGCATAAGTGTGACCGCCGAAGTTCTCTAGTAGGTCTTCGCAACTCTTTATGGCTTGGTAGATGTCGAATCCGGCTACCGAACGTGCGGAGCCTGTGGCCATTTCATCGCTGCGGGTGAGTACTACTGCGGGTTTGAAATATAGTTCTGTTAGGCGGGAGGCGACAATGCCGATGACGCCTTTGTGCCATTCTTCGTTGAACACCACTACGCTCTTGCTGTTTTGATAGCGTTCCAGACCTGCTACAATTTCGTTGGCTTCTTCGGTCATCTGTTTGTCCAGGTCTTTTCGACGGTCGTTGTAGACGTTGATTCGATTGGCCATTTCGAGGGCTTTGGAGAGGTCTTTTTCTACCAATAGTTCTACGGCTTCTTTGCCGTTTTGCATGCGTCCGCTAGCGTTGATGCGAGGACCTATTTTGTAGATTATGTCGCTCATATCGAGTTCTTTGTCGTGCATAGAACAAAGTTTTACTATAGCTCTCAATCCTACGCTCGGGTTGGTGTTTAATTGTTTTAATCCGTGGTATGCCAAGATACGGTTTTCGCCGGTTACCGGTACGATATCGCTGGCTATGCTCACGGCGCATAGGTCTACGAGTGGCATGAGTTGTGAGAACTCAATTCCGTTGTCTAGAGCAAATGCTTGCATGAACTTAAAACCTACGCCGCAGCCCGAAAGGTGGGGGAAGGGGTAGGTGGAGTCCTTTAGTTTTGCATTCAGAATGGCTACGGCGGGTGGTAGGACCTCGTCCGGTTCGTGGTGGTCGCAGATGATAAAGTCGATGCCCTTTTCGCGAGCATAGGCAATTTCTTCTACGGCTTTGATGCCACAGTCTAGAATGATGATGAGTTTTACACCTGTTTCGTAGGCGTAGTCCACTCCCTTGAAGGAGACACCGTAGCCTTCGTCGTAACGATCCGGTATGTAGTACTCTATGTTGGAGTAGAACTGTTGCAGAAATTTATAGACCAATGCCACAGCTGTGCATCCGTCCACGTCGTAGTCGCCGTAAATCATGATGCGTTCCTTGCGACCGAGTGCTAAATTAAGACGCTCCACGGCTTTGTCCATATCCTTCATGAGAAATGGGTCGTGGAGATGGTGCATCGATGGTCGGAAGAAGCGTTTGGCTTCTTCGGCTGTGTCGATGCCTCTGTCCATAAGCAACTGTCCTAGAATGGGGCTGATACCCAACTCTTTCGATAGTGCTTTGGTGGCATCATCCTTGTGTCGTATGGGATGTATATAGTTCCATTTGTAGTCCATTTGATAAAATTTTCTGTAAAGGTAGCACTTTTATCGCAAAAAAAGAGCATTTTCTGTCTTTTTTTGCAGAAAATGCTCTTTTTATTTTTTTTGAGTGGCTATTTTAATGGGTGTTTAGCCTTTTCTTTACTGAATACCCAATTTGCTCTTAATGGTAGCGGGGATGGCGTCTTTGTGAACCAAGATGTTCATGGTCTTGTACTTCACGAAGGTCTTGGATGCGTACCATTTTCCTTTGTAGTTGCCGGTTTCGCCCCATGAGTTCTTTACCATGTAGTATTCTTTGCCGTTCTGATCTTTGGCGATTCCGTATATCTGCATGCCGTGGTCGTCTGTGGTTTCCCAATTGTCGTAGGCTTCTTGACGCATTTCTTGGGTTACAGTGATCTCATCCATAGGCTTTTTGGTGAGTTCTTCGAAGTTTTTCTTCAATGCTCTTCCTGTCCAGCGTGCTGCGTCGGAGCCTGCTTCATCGCGTACTTTTTGTACGTCGGGACATACGGCGATTCCGTCGCGGGTGAATCCGTCTTCGCTCACATCGCTACCCCATGCAATGGTGTATCCGGTGTTGATGGCGTTGTCCATTACTTCCATAAACTCATCGATGGGGAGGTTGTAGCTTTCTGCCCAACGCCAGTTGTCTTGTACTTCTATAATAAACTTGCTGTAGAAGGGGTGGTGGGTAAAGGAGGTGAGTGACACGTAGTCGGATGCCTTCAGCCCCAATACATCGCTTACAAAACTTTTCGGGGTGTATTCTTTGCCATTGTAGTTGAATTTCTCGGGGCATTCGCCCAGGTAGCTGTTGTAGATGGATTGCAGACCGTTTTTCCATACGGGGGAGAGCTTCTTTTGGTCTCCTTGTGCCAGAGAGGCTACGTAAGATTCTGCCAATTGAGAAACTTCATTGTGGTTGGGCAGGGTGTCTCCGTAGAGTGTACCGGGTTGTGGCATAGCGTCTTGTGGACAGAGACCGTAGTTCTCCATACAGTAGATGACATCGTAGAAGCTTCCGCCTTGGGAGAAGGAGACATCTCCGTGCATGCGAACGGCTTTCTCGGCACGATCCATCATGGTCTTGTTGACTACAAACATTTCGCAGAGGTCGAATTCACCTTTGCCTTGACGTAGCAATTCGGACTCCAGGAAACCCAGTGTGCTGAAGCACCAACAGGTTCCGCTCTGGTTTTGGTTCTTAACGGAACTGATGGGGTTCTCCTTGACGGTCGTAAACACGAAGCCTTCGTTGGCCTTTTTCTTGCTGCTTGTCTTGGCGGTGGCGTAACCGGTTGCTACACAGCAGAGCGCAAGCATTGCGATATACTTTTTCATTGTTCTTATATTATTTTTTTTAGTGTATTTAGTTTCGCTGCTTTTTTATATTTCGCTGCAAAGATACACAAAAATCTTTACGCGTGCGTCATCGAGACACACTCTTAACACCTTTTACCGTTTTGAGCTTCTTTATTATATCTTCCATCTTCTTTTGATCTTCTATCATGAGGGTGAGGTGTCCGCTAAAGAGTCCGTCGTTGGAGTCTATGCGTATGCTGCGGAGTACCACCTTGTCCTCCTTACTTATAATAGAGGTGATGTTGCTGACGATGGTGATGTCGTCGTTGCCTACTACGTGGAGGGTTACGGGGTATTGCTTTCCGCTCTTGCCTTTGCCTGCCCAACGGGCTTTTACGATGCGGTAGCCCAATCGTTCGCGTAGGTATTTGGCATTGGGGCAGTCTGTGCGGTGGATGCGTATGCCTTGACTTACGGTTACGAGGCCGAATACATCGTCTCCATAGATGGGGTTGCAGCATTTGGAGAGGGAGAATTCTACGCCTTTTAGATTCTTGTCTATTACCAGGACATCGTCACCGGCGGTGTTGGGCTTGTCGCTTTCTCGACCTTGCTCCAGGTTGTAGTTCTCTGCACTCTCTACGTTGACGGTGTATTGTCCTTCCTCGCGGTTCTTGAGTTGTATGTAGGTCTCCAAGACTTCATTGGGTGATACCTTTTCGTGTGCCACATCCTTATAGAACTCCGTGGCTATTTTGTATCCGAACTTCTTAATGGTTTGGGCAAAGATGCTTTCATCCATTTCTACTTTTCGGTTCTTGAACTTTCGTTCCAGAAGCTCCTTGGCGTAGGCGCTTTCCTTCATTTCCAACTCCTTGATGCTTTGACGTATCTTGCTCTTCGCCTTGCCTGTGGTGGTGAAGTTGAGCCAGTCTTGCTTGGGCGTTTGGTTGTTGGAGGTGAGAATTTCTACTTGGTCGCCGCTTGTAAGTTTCTGTCTCAGTGGCACATTCTTATGTCCGATGCGTGCTCCTACACAGTGGTTGCCCACGTTGGTGTGTATGGCGTAGGCAAAGTCCAAAACGGTGGCTCCGTTGGGGAGTTTGAAGAGGTCTCCTTTGGGTGTAAATACAAAAACCTCATCCTTCACAGTGTCTCGTTTGAACTGATCCATCAAGCTCAAGTCGTCGTTGCATTCTAGAGCCGAACGGATGTTTGCCAACCATTCTTCGATGCCCATTTCTCCTTGTTTTACGCCTTTGTAGCGCCAATGGGCAGCCAGACCGTGCTCGGCAATTTCGTCCATGCGTTCCGTACGAATCTGAACTTCCACCCACTTCTGTTCCGGACCTAACACTGTGATATGTAGGGATTCATATCCGTTACTCTTTGGCACGCTCAACCAATCACGCATACGTTTCGGATTGCTTTGATACATATCCGTGATGATTGAGAAAACCTGCCAACATTCCATTTTCTCTCTGTCCGGAGCCGAATCCAGAATGATGCGGATGGCAAATAAATCGTAGACACCCTCGAACGGACATTTCTGTCGTTTCATCTTTTGCCAGATGGAGTGGATACTCTTGGTACGTCCTTTCATGTGAAATTTCAGTCCGGCTTGCTCCAACTTTTCCCGGATAGGAGCGATGAAGTTCTCCACGTAGATGTCTCGCGCTCGCTTCGTGGCGTTTAGTTTCTCCTTTATATGATAGTAGGCATCGTGGTCTAGATACTTGAGAGACAAATCTTCCAACTCACTCTTAATCTGATACAACCCCAACTTGTGCGCCAAGGGAGCATATAGATATGCCGCTTCTTGTGCCAAGAGTTGTCGCACTTCAGCATCCGGAGAATCCTTGATAAGTCTCAAGAGAATCAATCGGTTGGCTATCATGATGAGAATCACACGCATGTCTTCGGCAAAGGTGATAAAAAGCGTTCTGAAATCCTCGCTCTCAATCACCGGTGACTTCTGATACAGTTCGTGTACACGCATCATGCCGTGCACAATTGTTGCAACATCTGCTCCAAAATCCTGCTTAACTTCCTCCTCGCTCTTTACACCGGACATTACCGCATAGTGAATCATGTTGGCAATTACTACTTCGCGTTTCAGTCCCAGTTCCTTAACTAGGAAGAGCGATGTCTGCAAATCAATTAGAACCGGGTTTAATCCTCCCACTTCCGGTTTGATATCCGACAAGGAAACCGCAGCCACTACATACTGTTTCACCTTTTCGCAATCTTCTGCTTTCAGTGTAGATTCTATTCTTGTGAATATCTCCTTAAAGAGGCGAGTTAGTTCCTCCTTTTCGTCTGCTGTGAAAAATGTATGTCCTTCCATGTTCCTCCTTCTATATATAAAAATAGTATGCAAAGGTACATTTTTTTTAGGAAATGCGCCGTTATTTGCGAAAAAAAATGTAATTTTGGGGCTGAATAAGTGAAATGTAAACGAAACAACGTATGATACTATCAGAAGCAGACAAAAAACAGTTGGCCGCAAAAGGCATAACTGAGGCGCAAATAGAGGCGCAACTTAAGAAGTTCGAGACGGGATTCCCTTTCCTTAAGTTGGAGGGGGCTGCGGCAATAGATAAGGGCATTCTTGCCGTATCGGAGAAGGATGCCGATGGCTATATAGATGCGTGGAACCGTTATAAGGCAGCGGGACGCACTATTATTAAGTTCGTGCCTGCCAGTGGTGCGGCTAGCCGTATGTTTAAGAATATGTTCGAGTTTGTAGGGGCTGACTATAATGAGCCTACTACCGATTTCGAGAAGAAGTACTTCGAGAATATCGGGAAGTTCGCTTTCTACGATGACTTGAATGAGGCGTGTCGTAAAAACAATGGTAAAGATATACCTTCACTCATCGCAGAGGGTAATTACAAGGCTGTGGCATCTAATATGTTGCAGGCTGCCGGATTGAACTACGGCCAGTTGCCTAAGGGGTTGCTTAAGTTTCATAAGTATGAGGATGGTGCTCGTACTCCGTTGGAGGAGCACCTGGTTGAGGCTGCTCTTTATGCAGAGAGTAACGGAGAGGCCAATGTGCACTTTACGGTGAGTGCTGAGCATCGCGCTCTTTTCGAGAAACTGGTGGACGAGAAGGTGAAGGATTATAGTGCTAAATATAATATGGTATATCACGTGTCTTTCTCCGAGCAGAAGTCTTCTACCGATACCGTAGCAGCTGCTATGGATAACTCTCCTTTCCGCACGGATGACGGTAAACTGTTGTTCCGTCCGGGTGGTCATGGTGCTCTTATCGAAAACCTTAACGATTTGGATGGTGACGTCATATTTATTAAGAATATCGATAATGTAGTGCCCGATAGTTTCAAGGCTGACACCATTCGTTGGAAGCAGGTCTTGGCGGGTATCCTCGTGACGAAGCAGGCAAAGGCGTTTGAATATCTCCGTAAGTTAGAGAGCGGTTCCTATACTCATGCCGAGGTGGAGGAGATTATACGTTTCTTGCAGCAGGATCTCTGTTGCCGCAAGAGCGATATCAAGGATATGGAGGATGCCGAGTTGGTTATCTACCTCAAGCATAAGCTCAATCGCCCCATGCGTGCTTGTGGTGTGGTTCGCAACGTAGGTGAGCCCGGTGGCGGTCCGTTCTTGGCATACAACAGTGACGGTACCGTATCTCTGCAGATTCTGGAGAGCAGTCAGATAGATACCAAGAATCCTGAATATATGAAGATGTTTACCGAGGGTACACACTTCAATCCGGTGGATTTGGTGTGTGCTACCAAGAACTACAAGGGCGAGAAGTTTGATCTTCCGAGCTATGTGGATCCGCAGACCGGTTTTATCTCATACAAAAGTAAGAACGGTCGCGACCTCAAAGCACTTGAGTTGCCCGGTTTGTGGAACGGTGCTATGAGCGATTGGAACACCATCTTTGTGGAGGTTCCTTTGAGTACTTTCAATCCGGTGAAGACCGTTAATGACCTGCTCCGAGAGCAGCATCAGTAAGAAAAAATGTGGCATTCCGCGTTTGCGGAGTGTCACAATGTTTATTATATCAATCGAAAAAAGACAGCAGAAATGACGAAGAAAATTCTTCTATTAGGCTCCGGCGAACTCGGAAAAGAGTTCGTTATAGCGTGTCAACGTAAGGGACAGTATGTAATAGCCTGCGATTCCTACGCCGGCGCTCCTGCCATGCAGGTGGCCGATGAATGCGAAGTGTTTAGTATGCTTGATGGTGATGCGCTGATGTCAGTGGTGGAAAAACATCGCCCCGATATCATCGTTCCCGAGATAGAAGCTATTCGTACGGAAAAACTTTACGACTGCGAGAAGATGGGTATACAGGTGGTGCCTAGCGCACGTGCCGTAAACTTCACTATGAATCGCAAAGCTATACGTGAGTTGGCACATACGGAGTTGGGACTTAAAACCGCTAATTATAAGTATGCCAAAACTTTCGAGGAACTTCAAGAAGCTGCTACCGAGATAGGATATCCTTGCATCATAAAACCGCTTATGAGCTCCTCCGGTCACGGACAGAGCAAGGTGGATACTCCGGCAGAGTTGCACGAGGCTTGGGATTGTGCTTGCGGTGGTGCTCGTGGCGACCTCAAGGAGGTGATTGTAGAGCAGTTCATTCCGTTCGACAGCGAAATTACGTTGCTTACCGTTACCCAGAAGAATGGTCCTACGCTTTTCTGTGCTCCTATAGGTCATGTGCAGAAGGGTGGCGACTACCGCGAGAGTTTCCAACCGGCCCCCATTACCGACGATATGCTTAAAACAGCCCAGGAGATGGCGGCTAAGGTAACCGAGGCGCTTACGGGTGCCGGTATCTGGGGCGTGGAGTTCTTCTTGAGTAAGAAGGAGGGAGTTATCTTTAGCGAACTTTCTCCGCGTCCGCACGATACAGGTATGGTCACATTGGCAGGTACGCAGAATCTTTCGGAATTTGAGTTGCACTGTCGTGCCGTATTGGGGCTTCCCATTCCGGAGATTACCCAGGAACGTATGGGTGCAAGTGCCGTTATCTTGTCCGAAATAGAGAGCGACGAACGTCCTCGATACTCCGGAGAGGAGGAAGTGTGTGCTGCCACCAATACTTATCTTCGTATCTTCGGTAAACCGGTAACACGTGTGCATCGTCGCATGGGTGTGGTGGTCTGTTGGGACAAGAACGGTGGCGACATGGATGCCTTGCGTACCAAGTGTAAGTCATTGGCTGCCAAAGTCAAGGTGGAATAATAAAAACGCTCAGGTT
>CAYSOK010000029.1:0-13681 GCA_964432645.1 uncultured Bacteroidaceae bacterium
CCTACACTGTGGATGGCTCTCTCGTTGTTGTTTACACAAATCCGAAACTTGAGTTCGTTATCTTTTTACTCTGTGTGGGAGTTCGCATACGGACATAAAAAAACCCGTTGGTGTCCCAACAGGTCTCAATTCTTCCGGTTATAACCGATAGGATTTTTTTCGCTATTAGATAGCAGCAGAATCAGCAGCTACAGAATCAGCAGCTACAGAATCAACAGATGCAGAATCAACTACCTCGATAGAATCGCTGATAGAATCGGTCTCCTCAGCAGCCTGCTCAGCCTTGTTACCGCAAGATGCGAATGATACTGCTACGAATGCAGCGAACAAAAATGCTAACTTTTTCATTTCCTTTGCTTTTTAAATTTGTAATACAATATTTGCTTTCTTAAAACGCTGCAAAGTTACGCACTTTTTCGATACGTTGTACACAAAAAGTGCTTTTTTTTTAGACTTTTTTTTGCGGTTTTTCTTATCTTATTGTAAATCAATAGTGTATAGAAAAACTTTTTTTGACCCCAAAACTGCTTTTTTGCCGAAATAGTCGTGAGATTGCGATATTTTGTGTAAGTTTGCACCGGAAAAGAACAAGTGTATATAAATAAGGTATAGGAATGACACCAAACTCAATATTTCAAGGTAAGAAGGCTGTGTTCTACACACTGGGCTGCAAACTGAACTTCGCGGAAACATCTACCATTGGCAAACAGCTGAAGGAGGTGGGTGTGCGCATGGTGCAGCCGGGAGAGATTGCGGACATCTGTGTGGTCAATACATGCTCGGTCACAGAGGTGGCGGATCACAAGTGTCGACAAGCTATTCATAGACTTACCAAGCAACATCCGGGAGCATTTGTGGTAGTAACGGGCTGTTATGCACAGTTGAAACCCGATGTGGTGGCAGATATTGAGGGCGTGGACTTGGTGCTCGGAGCCGAACAGAAGGGCGACTTGTTGCGCTATTTGGAGGAAAGTCTGGAGGCTGCAAACGGTGGTGAGCATACCGCCGGACACGAGCGCTTTACGGTGGCGACCAAGGATATTCGTTCCTTTGTTCCATCTTGTTCACGCGGAGACAGAACGCGCTATTTCCTGAAGGTGCAGGACGGGTGCGACTACTATTGCACCTATTGTACCATCCCCTTTGCACGCGGTAGGAGCCGAAATGGTTCCATCGCATCGCTTGTGGAACAGGCGCGTGAGGTGGCTCGCGAGGGAGGCAAGGAAATCGTGATTACGGGAGTGAACATCGGTGACTTCGGTAAGAGCACCGGCGAGACCTTCTTTCAGCTGATACAGGAATTGGACAAGGTGGAGGGGATTGAGCGTTATCGCATCTCTTCGATAGAGCCGAATCTCTTGACGGAAGAGATGATCGATTTCTGTGCATCGTCTCGTGCCTTCATGCCGCATTTCCACATCCCGTTGCAGTCGGGAAGCAACGATGTGTTGCGATTGATGCATCGTCGTTACGATACGGAGCTGTTTGCCCAGCGTGTGGCACACATCAAACGAGTGATGCCGGATGCTTTTATTGGGGTGGATGTGATTGTGGGCACCCGCGGGGAGACGGATGAATTCTTTGAGGATGCTTACCGCTTCATCGACTCCTTGGACATCACTCGATTGCATGTGTTCCCTTATTCGGAGCGTCCGGGTACGCAGGCACTGAAGATTCCGTTTACGGTGCGTCCGGAGTTGAAGCACGAACGTAGTCAGCGGTTGATTGCGCTGTCCGATGCCAAGTTGCACAACTTCTATCTCGCACATCTCGGCACGGTGCGTCCGGTGCTGTTGGAGCGGGCGGTTCCCGGTCGTCCCATCCAGGGATTTACGGACAATTACATCCGTGTGGAGGTGGAGAACACCGGTAATGAGTTGGACAACTGCATCGTGCGGGTGCGTCTGGAGCAGTTGAATGCCGATGGAAGTGCCGTGCAAGGCGTTATTGTAGAATAAAGACCCTCATCGAAAGAAGTATATATGGTGAAGACAGCGATTGTGATATTGAATTGGAACGGTGTGGAGATGCTTCGCAAGTTCCTTCCGTTTGTATTGAAGACGTTGGACGAAGATGCGGCGGTTTATGTGGCGGACAATGGTTCCACCGACGATTCTTGTATGGCGGTGGAAACGGATTTTCCGGAGGTACATCTCATACGTTTGGAGCAGAACTACGGTTTTGCCGAGGGATACAACCGTGCGCTAGAGCAGGTGGAAGCGGAGTATTTCATCTTGTTGAACAGCGATGTGCGTGTGGAGAAGGGTTGGTTGAAGCCATTGGTAGACTTCATGGATGCCTATCCGAAGGTGGCGGCATGTCAGCCTAAGTTGTTGAGCGAGCGCAATCCATTGATGTTTGAATATGCCGGTGCCTCCGGTGGGTATATGGATGCCTACGGTTATCCTTTCTGTCGGGGACGCATCTTGGGCAAGGTGGAAGCGGATGAGGGGCAGTACGATACGCCTCGCATGGTGTTCTGGGCTACCGGTGCGGCACTGATGATTCGTAGTGCTGTGTATCGGGAGGTTGGTGGACTCGACGGCCGTTTCTTTGCACACATGGAAGAGATAGACTTGTGTTGGCGCTTGCGCAGTAGGGGATGGGGCATCTATTGTGTGCCGCAGAGCACTGTGTATCATGTGGGTGCGGCAACGCTGAAGGTGGAGAATCCGCGCAAGACGTTCTTGAATTTCCGCAACAACCTATTGATGCTGTACAAGAATCTTCCGGAGAGTGAGTTGGCACCTGTTCTCCGCGTGCGCGGATATCTGGATTTGTTGGCGGCCTTTCAGTTCTTGTTGAAGGGAAAGGTGGCGAATTTCAAGGCTGTTTTGTCGGCGCGTAGACAGTTTCATAAGATGGTTCCGGAGTATCGGGAGATTCGTGGGGAGAATCTTCGCAAGACGGTCACTCCGTATTGTCCGGAACGGGTGGATTTCTCCATATTAAAGGAGTATTATTTGAAGGGAAAACGCACGTTTAGTCGCTTGGATATGTAGAATCCGCGGTTGACTTATTCCTTTTCCTCCTCATTCTTCCGTTGGATGTACTCCGACGGAGACATGTTGTAGTACTTCTTGAACACTTCCCGGAAATATTTGGCATCACCGAATCCGCAACGGTCGCTCACTTCGCTGATGCTGTAGATACGCGCCAGCAACATGGTTTCCGCTTTCTTGAGTCGATGCATACGGATGTAATCGCCCGGAGTACAACCCGTTACGCTCTTCAATTTCGTCAACAAGGCGCTGCGACTCATGCCAATTTCACGGCACAATACATCTACCGTATAGTCACTTTGATACAGATGCTTTGCTATGTTTTCCTCAATCCGTTGCAGGAAAAGCTGTTCCTCCTCGGTATGCTCTTCTCGTACATCGTTCGGCTCCTCCTTCTTGGAACGGGGCTCTACGGAGGGTGCATCTTTGGGAGAATCACCGGTTTCAACTACCTTTCCCTCATCGGAAAGTTCCTTCGATGTGTGTTTTCCTAACGGCGGTTGAATACCAATTTCAATACGCTCCTTTTGCAGAATTCTAGCCACAATCTCCGCCAATCGGCTGCTACTCTTGAGCACCAATTGCAAGAGCGCTTTACTCTCTGTATCGATGTTGCTCTTCTGCATCACCTCCAGTAATGGATAGTGGATGTGATTCAGTGACGATTCCATCTCCTCCGTCTGCTCCATCAAGAAGTGGATTTTTTCATCCGCGCGACGGTTCTTACGATGCAGCATCACATCTCGTACCACCATGTAGAACACACCGCCACCTACCAAGAGGTACAATAGTATCATCCACCACGACAACCATACCGGACGTGCTATGTTTATCTCTATTTCCTTCTGTGCCAATCGTGTATGGTCACCCTTGCGGATAGCCTCCAACTCCAGTGTATGACTGCCGGACGAGAGTTCGTTGATGTGTAGTTCGGAATCTTTTCCTACCGACTTCCATGCCGAATCCTCCTCCTTCAACCGCCAACGAATAATCACGTCGCTGGGGTTCTCGTAGTTGATGCAGTTCACCTCTATGCACAGATTGCGTTCGCCGGATTTCAGCTTCAACGCATGATTCTTATCTCCGGAATAGGGAATATCGTTAACCATAATCTCTTCAATACGAATCTCATGCGCTTGAATATCAGGCAACAATAGGGTGTCCGGTAGTTCTATTCCTCCGTAGTTGCTCCCCAGTATCAATTTGTGATTGTCGGTGTGCGCCACCGTGTGGTCGTTGAACGTCAACTTCACTACCCCTTGATCCTTCGGCCATATCTTCATGTCGCCGTGGTAGGTGGAGTATACCGCTATCTCCTGCTCCGTACAAATCATCAAGTAGTGACTCGTAATCTCCGCCTTTACATCCTCCGGTATCTTGCCGTGTATCGCGCGGTACTCGTGGTAGTAGTCGGAATTTGTCTTGCCGCTGTAGCACTGAGAGATGTTGGTGATGTGGTTTGACAGGAGGGCGGAGTTCTCTTTTTGAAGATGTTTCACCACCTCTTGATGCGCGTTGAGCACGTAGAGACCGTGACTCTTGGTGCCTATATAGGTCATGCCACCCAACTTATATAGCGTGGTAATGTGACAGTGAGCCAGTTCCTTGAGTAGCTTCTCCACTCGTTTTGTCTTGATGTCCACCACGTAGAGTCCGTCCGTACTCCCCACCCATAAGTGACGCGGATCCTTCTCCTCGAAACACGTGGCACGAGGTCTTATGCTCACCCTCTTGACTGTCCCTGTTTTTGGGTCCAAGCAAGACGGGTAGTAGTAGCCACCCATCCATATCTGTCCCTCTCCGTCTTTAAAGATGCTACGAATATCGCGATTCTCTTGCGTGAATGAACGGTGCGAAAGATCCGATTTTCGTATGTAATACAATCCGTTGAACGCACCTCCCGCAAGAAACTCTCCCTTCGTTGTCTCGCAGAGAGACAGGAAGACACTGTTCCCTTTGGTCTGTTTTGCCTGCATGATGTGACGCCAACTTCGGCTACGGGGGGCGTAGATGGAGATGCCGTTGCACGTGAGGTACCAGATGTCTCCATCGCTGTCTTCGTACACACAGTTCACCTGATTGTTGCCCAACGATTGCGGGTTCTCTGTGGCGTGGATAATCCAACGGTAGGGTGGATATTTGTAGGAGAAAATGGTCACTCCATAAGGCGATACACCCATCCACAACCGGTCTTTCCCTTCCATGTAGATGGAACGTATGATGTTGCTATTCATCTTATTACCCAGTGTTTCATTGGGGGCGATGAAGGTGCGACAGGTGTAATCTGCCAGGTGCAACTTACACACGCCCGCCCCTTCGGTAGCCAACAGCAGTTCATCGGGGTACTTGGTATCTTGTATGATTTGCGTCACCGTTACCCCATCGAGCGGACTACCGGAAAAGGTTTTAAGCGTACCCGTAGCTTCCGCGTAGAGATAGACTCCGCCGGAGAGGGGAGCAATCACTAATTGGCGACTGCGTTTGTGGTAATAGAGTAATGCACGTTCCCTTATTGTCTCCGTGATACGTTGGCAACCGTTGATAGACTTATGCTTGTCCCAGCGATAGATGCCATTGGCTGTCGCTATGTAAAGTGTGTTGCTGTCTCGTCCGCACTCTATGTTTTGTATCTCCTCCTTGCCCCGGAAGGGATTGGAAAGTGTCAAAGTGTTCTTTTGTAGTATGTTATATCGGTAGATATGTTGCTTGTCCGAAGCCCAAATGTGTTGCTCCTGGTCTACATTGTGTTGCACCACCTCCGATGAACTCTTTACAATGGGTGTGCGTACAAAGCACTCCCTTTGCTCATCGAATCGAAAAATCTTATCCGAGATGCCCGAAACCAGAATGTTTCCTCGTTCATCGCACGTCAACTCCATCTTCTCTATGTTGGCAGCCAGGAGGAACGCCTCTTGCTTGTCCAACTCAAAGTGCTTGAACGATTTACCGTTGTATCGGTCCAATCCTCCCTGTGTGAGCATCCACATATACCCCTTTCCATCCTGACAGATGTCATAAACCTCGTTGTGGCTCAGACCGTGTGACGGATCCAAGTAGCGGAACGACTGCGCGTGTGTAGGCAAGAAGCCACTCATGCAAAGTAAGAAAAATGTGAAGATTGTCTGTTTCATTCTGTTGAGCATTTAGTTATTCAAGGTGTAAAAAGTAAAGAGCATCCTCTTGTAAAAACAAAGAGGATGCTTCTTTTGTTTAAGTTATCACTTAAGAGACAATTTATTTCTTGTGACTTTCAACCCACTTACGAGCATTCACGAACGCCTCCATCCATGGAGTGATTTCGTCGTGCTTACGCTCTGCAGGATACGTTCCGCATTGCCATGGGAAGAAGCAACGCTCCGGGTGTGGCATCATAGCCAAGTGACGACCGTCCTCGCTGCAGATACCTGCAACAGAGTAATCGGAACCGTTCGGGTTGCCCGGGTAACCATCGTAGCTGTATTTGGCAATCACATTGTAGTGATCCTCCGGGTAGGGGAGATGGAACTTGCCCTCTCCGTGAGCCACCCAAACGCCCAACTTGTTGCCACTCAGTGAACCCATCATCACGCTGCGGTTCATGGGGATGGTCAATCCCAGGAAGTTGCTCTCGAACTTGTGTGAGGTGTTGTGCAACATCTTGGCACGTTTCTTGTCCTTCGGGTTGATAAGATTCAACTCCACCATCAACTGACATCCGTTGCAGATACCCAGTGACAAGGTGTCCTCGCGAGCATAGAAGGCGTCGAGTGCTGCCTTTGCTTTCGGGTTGTACAGGAACGCACCTGCCCATCCCTTGGCACTGCCCAGTACATCGGAGTTGGAGAATCCACCGCAGAAGACAATCATGTTGATATCCTCCAGCGTCTCACGACCACTAATCAAGTCGGTCATCATGACATCCTTTACATCGAAACCTGCCAGGTAGAGTACGTAAGCCATCTCACGTTCTCCGTTGGTACCCTTCTCACGAATGATGGCAGCCTTTACTCCGCTCGGAGTGCGACGTTCCGGAGTGATGCCGTACTGTGCCATCTTACCGGTGAAGTCTTTGTTGAATACCATCTCAAGCGGCTGCATCTTGTAGTTGTTGAAACGCTCCTTTGCCATGCCGTTCATGCTCTGCTTGCGGTCGAGCAAGTAGGAGGTGCTGTACCACACATCGCGCAGATAGTCGATACCGAACTGATACTCATCGTCTCCCTTGTTTACCAAGATGTGACGCTCATCGGTCGGAACACCTATCTTAACATAGGATACACCGGCATCGTCGAGTACCTTCTTGAAGGCGGCCTTGTTGTGGTCGGCTACCTGTACTACAACACCCGGATTCTCGGCAAAGAGAATCTTGATGATGTCGTGCTCCTTTATACCGTTCAGGTTGATTTCCATACCGCCCTCTACGTTGGCGAAGTTCATCTCCAACAGAGTGGTAATCAGACCACCGGCACTGATATCGTGACCTGCCAACAGCAACTCCTTATTCACCAACTCCTGGATGGCGTTGAACGCATCGCGGAAGTATTCCGGATTGGTGCAGGTGGGAACATCGTCACCTATCTTGTTGAGGGATTGTGCAAAGGCACTACCGCCCAAACGCAGGGTGTCGAAGCTGAAATCTATATGATAGAGGCTGCTCTTCGGTTCGTTTGCCAATACCGGAGATACCACCTTCTTAACATCACTCACTTCGCCGCCGGAGGTTACAATCACCGTTCCCGGAGAGATAATCTTCTCGCCGTTCGGATACTGCTGACTCATGGAGAGAGAGTCTTTTCCAGTCGGTACGTTGATGTGGAGTTCGCAGCAGAAGTCGGACAGTGCCTTTACCGCACTGTACAGACGTGCATCCTCACCCTCTTGTGAACGGCAGGGCCACATCCAGTTGGCGGAGAGAGATACGGTATCCAATCCTTCGCTCAACGGTGCCCATACGATGTTGGTAAGTGACTCGGCTACAGACAGTACACTACCTGCCTGTGGATTTGCCAAACCTGCCTGTGGAGCGTGTCCCAGAGCGGTGGCGATACCCTTGTTGCCACGGTAGTCCAGTGCCACCACACCGCAGTCGCTCAACGGCAACTGGAGTTCACCTTGGCACTGCTGACGGGCAATCTTGCCGGTCACACTGCGGTCTACCTTATTGGTCAACCAGTCCTTACATGCCACAGCCTCCATTTGCAAAACATTGGCTACGTACTCGTTCAACTTTGTTATATCGTATGTCGGGTTCTCGTAGTGACGCTCCACGGTCTTGTCCACCATTACGGTCTTGGGAGAGTGGCCGAACATCTGGGCTACATCCCAGTCGAACGGACGTACGCCATCGCCCTGCTCAAAAGCAAAGTGTGCATCACCGGTTGTTTCGCCCACTACATACAGCGGAGCACGTTCGCGCTCGGCAATCTTCTTCACGTGATCCAAGTGTTCTTCCTGAATCAACAGACCCATACGCTCTTGGCTCTCGTTGGCTATCAATTCCTTGCTTGACAGTGTGCTGTCGCCCACCGGCAACTTGGTCATATCGATGGTACCACCACACTCCTCAACCAACTCGGAAAGACAGTTGATGTGTCCGGCGGAACCGTGGTCGTGAATAGAGACAATCGGGTTGACATCTTCCTCGCAGAGTGCACGCACCAGGTTGTTGGCACGTTTTTGCATCTCCGGGTTGGCACGCTGGATGGCGTTCAACTCAATACCACTGCTGTAACGACCCGTGTCCACGGAACTTACGGAACCGCCACCCAAGCCGATACGGTAGTTGTCACCACCGACAACCACAATCTTGTTGCCCTTTTCCGGGGTACCCTTCAGGCAGTCGCGGCGTGTGCCGTAGCCCACACCACCGGCAAGCATTATCACCTTGTCGTAGCCGTAACGTTCGTTGTTCTCGGCGTGCTCGAAGGTGAGTACGGAACCGCAAATCAGCGGTTGACCGAACTTGTTACCGAAGTCGCTCGCACCGTTAGATGCCTTGATAAGAATCTGTTCCGGAGTCTGATACAACCACTCTCTTACCGGCAAGATAGACTCCCAATCACGCTCTCCGTCGGTGCGTGGATAAGAGGTCATATACACTGCCGTACCTGCGATAGGCCATGAACCGACACCACCGCCCATACGGTCACGAATTTCACCACCCGTACCCGTAGCGGCACCGTTGAACGGCTCTACGGTCGTAGGGAAGTTGTGGGTCTCGGCCTTCAGAGAGATGACGGACTCCACATCTTTTATAATAAAGTAATCGCTGGTTGCGTGCTCTGCCGGAGCAAACTGCTCAATCACCGGACCGGCAGAGAATGCTACGTTGTCCTTGTATGCTGAAACTATCTTGTGCGGATTTTCTTGCGTGGTCTTCTTAATCATCTGGAAGAGAGAAGATTCCATCTCTTTACCATCAATGATAAAGGTGCCGCCGAAAATCTTGTGTCTACAGTGTTCCGAATTGATTTGGGCAAAGCCAAACACCTCGGAATCGGTCAGTTGGCGTCCCAATTGCTTCTCTACTCCCTTAAGATAGACAATCTCCTCGGCCGAAAGTGCCAGGCCCTCTGCTTCATTGTACTCCTCGAGGTTGTCAATGTAGCGAATGGGGGCGGGAGCTATGTCTATGTTGAAAATCGTTTGATCCAATCCGTTGTATAAACGTTGCAGCATTACATCGTGTTCTGCATCGGCACTCTCTACCGGGAAGTATTCCTCGATGCGTTGTATGCCCTTCAGACTCATGTTCTGTGTAATCTCCACGGCGTTGGTACTCCATGGAGTGACCATCTCTCGGCGTGGACCGATGTAGTAGCCTTCCAGTGATTCTCCCTCTTCGAGGGTGGCATCACCGTATAGCCAACAAAGTTCTGCAATTTCTTCTGGGGTGAACGAGTGGTTTGCCGCTGTAGCAATTACACTCTTACCTGGGGTTCTGAAAAAATAGATCATACCTTATTTATTTGTTGTCATTGTAAAATCGTTCGCAAAGGTAGTCATTATTTTTGGATACTACAAGGAAAACCCTCTTTATCTCATAATATTTCGACGGTTTAACTCTTGGGTGTACCGCGCAGCGTTCTGTAGGTGCTCTTTGTAGGTGACGGCAAAGTTGTGGGTGCCGCTGAAATCTTCCTTGGCGCACATGTAGAGATAGTCGTGGTGAACGGCATCGAGTACGGCATCGATTCCGGCGATGCTGGCGATGCGGATGGGGCCGGGAGGGAGACCGGTGTTCACGTAGGTGTTGTAGGGACTGTCTATCTTCAGGTCATCGTGCAGGATGCGTTTGAGGGCGAAATTCTTTAGAGCGTATTTCACCGTGGGGTCGGCTTGCAGGGGCATGTTGATGTGTAGTCGGTTGAGATACATGCCGGCAATCATGGGCTTCTCCTTGTTGTTGGCGGTTTCTTCGTCGATGATGGAGGCTAGTGTGTACACTTCCACGGGGGTGAGTCCTTGTTGCTGAGCTTTCTGCTTGCGGGCTATGTTCCAGAAGATGTTGTTCTCTTTTTCCATCCGTTTCAGAAGGTTTTCCGGGGTGATGTCCCAGTACACTTCGTAGGTGTTGGGGATGAAGAGTGCTTGTATCGTGATGTTGCTCAGGGGAATATCCACGCAGGAGTAATTGCTGCAGGCTTCGTTGCTGTTGAACAGTTTTGCGAAGTCGGCGGAGTCTGCCATTAGGGTGTTGCCTAGATAGGCTGCCAGTTTGTCCAGGGTGCGTACCGATGGGATGGTGAGGTTGATGGCGGCTTGGTTGCGGTTGCGGATGTTGCGGATGAGTGTTAGGTTGCTCATGCCGGAGATGATGGCGTAGCGTCCGCGGTGCAGATTATCGTCGCTAAAGAAGTGTCGGGCAAGGGTGGCGAAACCGGAGGCTTGCACGGCATTTTCGTGTTCCCGTACCTTGGCGGTGAGGGAGTCGAGGGTGTCGTTGTTGTCGATGTACAGATAGGCTTCCTCTTCGTTGTGGGTGGCGGGTAATATAAATAGGTATAGAGAAAAACCTATCGCCAGCAGTAGCAGAACTACTGCGGCGATAATGTATTTCAGTTTCTTGTTGTCTTTAAAGTTCTTTGTATTCATCTTTTTCTCTTGCTTAATTTCCGTCTGGTTTCAGAGTGTCGGTGAAGGGACTGTCGTTCCAATGGAAGGCATCTCGGTTGTCCGGTTGAGATGGGTCGTATGTTTTGTAGTCGCTGCGGAGATGCTGTACGATGGGGAGGTTTAGTCCTTTCATCCCTTCTATGATGCACTTGGCTATCTCGTATGCTCCGTACGGATTGAAGTGTGTGTTGTCTGCAAATGCTTGTGTTTGACCTGGGTAACTGCCTGCCGGGTAGTGAACAAAGGCGCGTTTGCTGCCTTCTTCGCCCAGGGTTTCGAACAGGGTGCGGGTCATGCTGTGCAGGTCTATCAGTTGTACGCCTTCGCGTTCTGCCACCCAAGCCATTGCTTCGGGGTAGTTGGCGTGGGTTTCTTGTATCTTTCCGTCTTTAAAGATGCGTCTTTGAGTGGGCGTTACGAGGATGGGGGTTGCTCCCACCTTGCGTGCTTCATCAATGAAGGTCTTGAGCGCCGTGGCGAAGTTGTAGTAGGCACCGCTGCCCGGTTTCTTCTGTTTTTGATCGTTGTGTCCGAACTCCATGATGATGTAATCGCCTGCCTTTAAGGTGGTAAGAATCTTCTTGAGACGTTTTACTCCGATAAAGGTTTCTGCTGTTTCACCGCTTTCCGCATAGTTGGCAAATGCCACATTTTCATCGAAAAAGCGTGGTATCATCTGTCCCCAACTCGCCCACGGTTCATAGTCCTGATCCACCACTGTGCTGTTGCCGCATAGGTAGACCGTCGGGATGTTTTCTTCTGCCGGTTCTATACGGATGGAGCTGATGGCGGGTGCGTCGCCGTTAATCTCAATGGTCAATTTGTCGTCCCAATTGAGTTTGTTCTTTTCGCGCTCTTTTATCAACACCTTTTCCTTTTCGTTGATAACCGTATTGCGCTTGTTGACAATAAAGGAGTAGCTCTTTAGTTCTCCCTTCTTGGTGACGATGTTCTCCAGGAAGAGTCTGCGTGATTCCGCTCGCACCGTGGTGTTGCCTGCTCGCAAGGAGTTGCCCACGGTTACGGTCACCTTGTAGTTGCCGTCGGGTTCGTATACCGATATATAATAAGGTGATTTTGCCTTTTTGTTGTGCAACTTCGGTGAATCCATAAGGTCGAATCCGTATCCCTTTTCTTGGGAATACCGATCCTGCTCGGTCAGGAGAATGGTCTCTCCGTGTCGGTCGGCCCGTCCCTCCAGTACCAGGTTGTAGGAGCGTTGAGCCATGCACAGTCCACCGGTGAGTAGGGCTGTTATGCTAAGTAATATACGTGCCTTCATTCTAACTTTTTTATTGATTCTGACTGCAAAGATAGCATTTTCTTTCCAAAAATGGTATTTTTTAGAAAAAGAAAGTATTCGTAGGGGCAATACGGAGGTAGAAATGGTGAAAAGTGGTAGAAAAAAGCGTGTTTTTTCGAAAAAAAGCGAAAATTTGATGCAAAGCTTGCTGTTTTAGTTGCTTATTTCTGTACTTTGTATTACCTTTGACTGCTGAAAGGAAAAAGTGTGTATGTTGAATTTTATATGTTTTGGTAGTGGTAGTAGTGGAAATTGTTACTACCTATTTACGGAAGATGCCGGAATCTTGTTAGATGCCGGTGTGGGTATTCGTTTGCTCTCCAAGCGTCTCAACGATTCGGGTGTGACGCTCAAAAATATGCGTGCCATCTTTGTGACGCACGATCATGCCGACCACATCAAAGCGTTGGGGTCGTTGGAACGTGATTATAATGTACCGGTGTATGCTTCCGAGAAGGTGCATGTGGGTATCAAGAAGAGTTATTGTGTGTCGCGCAATCTTCAACCTTATAATATAAAGATGATAGAGAAGGGTGAAACGGTGCAGGTTGGTGACTTCACGGTGACGGCGTTTGATGTTCCTCACGATAGTTCCGACAATCAGGGGTACATGGTGGAGTATAAGGGTATCACTTTTTGCTTGATTACGGATGCCGGTAGTGTGGTTCCGGATATAAAGGAAGCTATTCGTCGTGCCAATTATTTGGTGATAGAGGCGAATCATGATGTGGATATGCTTACGAATGGCAATTATCCGCAATATCTTCAGGAGCGTATCTTGGGGGCAAACGGTCATTTGAGTAATGCTACGTGTGCCGAGGCTTTGGCGGAGAATGTGACGGAGTCGTTGCGTCATGTGTGGTTGTGTCACTTGAGTGAGGAGAACAATCATCCGGAATTGGCTCGCAAAACCATCGATTGCAAACTTCGTTCGTGTGGAATTATTCCGGGAAAGGATTTTGAGCTGGATGTGCTAAAACGCACGGTTGCGAGCGCTATTTACCCATTGAAATAGGGGAAAAGTAAGGAAAAATGCCCTTTTTGATGAAAAAACTTGGAAAATATTTGGTGGAATAAAAAGAAATGTCTACCTTTGCACTCGCAAACGAGAAACAAGCGTCCTTAGCTCAGTTGGTAGAGCAATTGACTCTTAATCAATGGGTCCAGGGTTCGAACCCCTGAGGGCGTACAAAAGACGGAATCGCAAGGTTCCGTCTTTTTTTTTGCTATATGGGGGTGGTATTGAAATCTTACAAATGTTGTGTTTTCATGTTTCGGACGG